>JALSKP010000431.1 GCA_026988815.1 Myxococcales bacterium
CAAAGATTTGGGTGCAGATATCTCAAAAGTTGGGATAGGAGCCAGAGCACGTTGATTTGATCTAGATATTGGACACATCTCCAAGCAATGTTAGGGTGTATCCAACCTAATTAGAGTATTGAAAATGGCTGAATTGGATCTCAATCGAATTCTAAAAATTGCAGTGAAGGGTGGGGCTAGTGATATCCACATCAAAGCGGGTTTGCCTCCAATTTTTAGAGTGGATGGTGGGCTCGTTCCACTTCGGGACGGCAAGCGCCTAAGTCCGGAAGACATTGGGCGAATCGCGCTCAAAGTCATGAACAAAATGCAACGCGATACTTTTCAGAAAACCTTAGATATCGATTTATCTTATGGTGTTCCTGGTGTGGGTCGTTTTCGTGTCAATTGTTTTCAACAGCGTGGTTCCATCGGGTTGGTTTTTCGTGTCATTCCTTTCAACGTAAAATCTATCGAAGATCTTCTTTTGCCAGATTCAATTCGTAGACTTGCAGAAGAAAGACGTGGGCTCATACTCGTTACCGGAGCGACGGGTTCGGGTAAATCCACAACCCTTGCGGCGATGGTGGATTACATCAATAGCACCCGTACCGACCACATTATTACGGTTGAAGATCCAATTGAGTTCCTCATCCGCGATAAAAAATGCATTATCAATCAACGTGAAATTGGCAATGATACTGCCGGTTTTGGTCGCGCATTAAAAGCTGCGTTAAGACAAGATCCCGATGTGATTATGATTGGTGAAATGCGAGATTTAGAGACCATTGAAATTGCAATGATGGCCGCCGAAACGGGCCATCTTGTTCTTTCCACCCTCCATACCGTGGATGCTGCAGAATCTGTAAACCGCATCACTTCCGCTTTTCCACCCCACCAGCGCGAGCACGCACAATACATGTTCGCCAACTTGTTTAGGGGCGTTGTTTCTCAGCGCTTGATTCCTCGTTCGGATGGAAAAGGACGCGTTCCCGCCGTTGAGGTGATGTTGTCCACCGCGCGATTGAGAGAGCTTATTCTTGAGGGCGCGACGGCTAGAACGATCACCGAAAACATTGCCAAAGGCGTTGATTCCTATGGCATGCAGACCTTCGATCAATCCTTGATGAAACTCCTTCAAAGTGGCTACATTACCTACGAAGAAGCGCTATCTCAGTCGTCAAGTCCAGATGATTTTGCCCTACGTGTAAGTGGAATCGGATCGAGCGAAAACGAAGGTGCATGGAGCAATTTTGAACGCGATAAGAAAGACGACAATGATGATTTTGACCTTGATGAGTTCGAGATTGAACGCTTCTAAATGAGTTCTATGTTGATGAAAATAACCTATCTCTTCTTGTTGGGGCTATTCGTTTTTCCAAGTCTTGGCGTCGCTCAAGAGGAGGAAACTTTTACAAGAGTCGTCATTTTAGGCCGGGGAGATCACCAAAATCTCAACGAGGCTCTGGAAAGCTTTGATCCTCAAATCGAAATTCGCGGACAAACCTGGTTCTTAAAAAAAGTGAAATCCCGCGGCATTCGGCCCAAAAAACTATTTAAACGTCCAAAAGATCTGACCTTCATTCTGGAAATGACAGAAACCGACTTTGTATTCACACTCTCCGCTGATGGGAAAAAAAAATACAACGTAAAAATATATGACCAATCGGGAACGATCATCAAAGAGATGAGCGTCAAAGGAAAAGAAGGTATTTCTAAAAAAGGCGCCGCAAAAGTTCGCGCCTTTTACGAGACTTTGGTTGAACTCCCAGCCGAAGAGCCCGAGGAAGAGGAAGAGGAAAAAGAAAAGGAACAGGAAGAAAGCGAGGAAGTTGAGGTCAAAGAGGAGCTCAAAGTTAAATCCGAAGAAAAGCCCTCCGGTCCGACCACATCCAATATCTCGATTGCTCTGAGTGGCGGTCTTTTTAAGCGTGATTTTGAAGTTGATAGCCCTGACGGCGCGCTTTTATCGTACAATTCAAATTTCTATCCAGGCGCGCAATTTGAGGGTGCATTTCTTTTTGGTGACGAAAAGAACAGACCGGGGATTTTTGTGCGAGCGGTAGGTGCCTTCGATTCTGTTTCGGTTGAGAAGGAGGGAAAAATCGAAAGCTCGAGTTTGCTCCAGATTGATGCCGAGCTCGGTGGGTTCTTTCTGTTTAGCGCTCCTCTTCTCGATTCGCGATTACGTGGATCCGTCCAGCATTCCAGGTTTCAAATCGACGTAAGTGCTCTTCCAACAACAACCTACACAACACTAAATATTGATGCTGAATTTCTCTTCCATAATCTGTTTGCACCAGGTGCATCCTTGAGCGCTCATTTGGGTTTTACCCCTTTTGGTTTGTTTCAAGATGGCGGCTCTCTTTTCGGTGAGTCGTCTTTCATTTATGGATTTCGAGCGGGTTTGGGTGGCATATATGCTCTCTCCGATTCTCTCGTTCTACGAGGAGATTTTCAGATGCGAAATTTAAGAAGTTCCTTCTCTGGAAACGGCGAAAGCGAATTCGCCGATTCTCACGCCTTCGATTTTACCCAAAGTGCCATTCTTGGTGTGGAGTTGAAATTTTGAAATTGCGTATGTTTAGAAGGTAGGTATGGTGTCTATCATCACTTACGAGGCAGAATAATTGAGTGACTCAAAAGCCCCTGCAATTCGGGCGCGTCTCAGATACGCGAGCGTTGCAGAATTCAAAGTAGGGTATTCTAAGTTTGTTTCCACCGGCGGAATGTTCATTCCCGTTCCAGAGTCGAAATTAAAACCGGTTGGTACACAAATCCGATTCCAGTTCATGCTAAATAACGGAGAGACCGTTTTATTGGGAAAGGGGCGAGTTCTTCAAATTCGAAAGCCTGATCTTTCAACCCCAAATGCGCCAACTGGATTACTCGTCAAGTTTTCAAAACTGAGCAAGGATTCCAAACAAATTATCGACGAAATTGTCGCGGAAAAGGAACGTCAAAAGCAAGCTCTCCAAGACGATGCTGAAAAAAGCCGAGAAAACTATCCTACACCTGCGGCACTTGCAAGGGTTGCGCCTGAAGAACCGGCCCAAGAAAGCGTTGATATTACAGAAGAGAAAACTATTCTCACCGCTCGCCCCGATATTTATCTCCAACAAGATAAAAAAGAGGAAAAAGTCGAGCCCGAAAATGACGATATTTCCGAAGATAAAACAGTGGTGGGTACCCTCGACGATATCTTCCGAAGCCAATCCGAGCCCGCTGAGAAAGGTTTGCCCGAAGACTCCGCCGAATCAGAAGAAATTGAATTGGAATCTGAAATTTCGGAAGCCTCTATTGAGGATTCAGAAGTTGCTGTCGGTATGACGCCGGTAAAAGAAGAGATGGAAGAAGAAGCCCAACTTGAGCCTGACGACTTGATTTTCAACGCTCCTACGCCGTCTATCGAATCCGTCGCTCAAGTCGAAAAAGAAGTTTCAAAAGAAAAAAATGCCGAACGTTTGGATGCTCTTTTTTCTCCCAAAAAACTAACCTCGTCCAATATTCGAGTACTCTCCTACGAAGATATGAGCGCCGTAGATGCAGCTGAAGTGGATTTCGGTTTTTCTGGTGAAGAATCTGAAATCGACGATATGTTCGACGACCTCTTTGGGGTTTCTGGTGATAATAGTTTCTTTGACGATGTATTGGGCGGAAGTGATCCCGAACCCGTCGCAATTCCAGAACCTGTCGCGATTCCAGAACCCGTCGCGATTCCAGAACCTGTCGCGATTCCAGAAGCACCGGTTGAAGAACCCATTTTTGCTATCGAGGATCTTCTAGAGGAATCATCAGCAGCGGAACCTCATCTCGCATTAACCGAAGATTCAGCTCCAATTATTCTAGAGGCTCCCTCGGTCGACGACTCCCTTTCCATGGATGACGCTTTTGAAAGTGAATCTGAAGACGACATCTTTGTGGCCGCGCCCATCAATGACGTTTATGACGAAGAAGATGAAAATCCCTTCCGAGCCGATCCTCCCTCAATCGAATTATCCGATTTTGATATCGAGGACGAGGTTAAAGGTCCGCCAGAAAATGAGTCAGCCGCCCACTCTCCTCTAGATGCAATCTTTTTTGAGGACGACGACGAGGAGGCAGAAAAAGCGCCTTTGGTGGCCCCAATCGTTGACGACGAATCAGAACCTATTTTTGAATCTTTTGACGACCTTTCCGAAGCCAAAATGATCGATGAGGATGCGGACATCGAAGAACCCGTTTTCCACGCAGATATTAGCCGGGAAGGAGAGCTTGATAGTCTTCTCGGAAATCTGGAAACCGACTCTCCACTTGGACGAACCTTTGATCTGAGTCATGAGCCCGAAATTGAGGAAGAAAAGGAAGAGGATGACGCCGACAGTCTTGAGGCACTACTCGCCTTGGCGAACAAAGATATCGAGACACAAAAAGAAGAAGAAGAAAAAGAAGAAATCGATATTCTCGATCAACTTCTTGGTGAAGATTTACCTCCTTTACCCGATGCCGATAGCAGCTTTACGATGCCAACGCCTGAATCTTCAGGAAAGAAGAAAGGCCTTTTTTCGAAGCTATTCGGAAAAGATTAACCTACAGATCTGTGCGATAGTGCATCCCTTTCCAACTGATTTTTTTAGCCTCCTCCAAACAACGATCCATACACCCTTCGCCCGTTGAACAAATGGACAAAACGCGTCCTCCTTCGGTGTAAAAAAGCCCCTTTTCTTTTTTGACTCCCGCAAAAAACATTTTGCTGTCGACATTTTCTAAGCCGACGATCACGTCGCCTTTTCTAACCTCACCTTCCCCGTAATATTGCGATGTCAAAACGAGGCAGGCGGTTTCTTTTGTAGTGAGCTGTACATCTTTTTTGATCTGTCCCTTTGCGCAAAGGAAAAGATAGGGCAGCAATTTCTCCTCGATCCCCACCATTAACGCTTGGGTTTCAGGATCTCCTAAACGTACATTAAATTCCAATACCTTCATTCCACTTTGTGTGAGCATCAGTCCAACATAAAGAAAGCCAGTATAGGTGATGCCCTCTTTTTTCAATTCCCGAAAGAGCGGCCGGAGAACCGTCTCCTCAATCCACGTTCTGGTCTCCTCCTTCTCGTCTGGTGAGGGAACCCGTGCTCCCATCCCGCCCGTATTTGGACCAAGGTCCCCGTTTTTTAATCGCTTATAATCCCGACTTGTTGGCAGAGAAATAAAATGTTCTGAGGAACACAAACAAATAAAAGACAATTCATTTCCTTCAAGCCGCTCCTCAATAACAATCCGCTTGGAACTCTCACCGAAGAGACCCTCTTGCATGAATTGCCTCAAAAAGGTTTGAGCCTCATCCAAGTTGGAGGGAAGAACAACGCCTTTTCCGCCGGCCAATCCGTCGGCTTTAATGACGACAGGCGAGTCTTCGTCGGTGTTGCGGTAAAGTTCGTCGAGGTAGACGCGAGCGTCATTGTAATCACTAAAGGCGCGAAAAGGGGCACTTGGAATGCCCGCTTGATGCATTATTTTTTTCGCAAAACTCTTGCTTGCTTCCAATTGTGCAGCATCTTTGTTTGGACCAATTACAAGAATACCTTCTTTTCTCAGACGATTTCCCAAGCCCAATACAAGTGGCTTTTCGGGCCCAATGATGACGAGATCTATTTTTTTCGATTTAGTAAATGATACGACTAAATCAAAAATTTCGCTGTCAATATTTGCATCCTTAAAGCCATCCTCAAATAGCCCTGCATTTCCCGGCGTCACAAAAATTTCGGCACCTTCCTTTCTCAATCTCCAGGCTAGGGCATGCTCTCGGCCGCCACTTCCAATAATGAGGATTTTCTTCTTTGGGTCGTGGTCGTTTTCGTAGATCATGAGCGATTTTATAACCTGTAGTAAACACAAAAACAACATGTGCAAATGCCGTAACTATCGACATAGACGTATTCTGTCCGTTGTGTGTCTGATTAAAGGCAGTCGGAGATTGAATTTGATCTGTAGGGTATCGATGAAAGGGATCGCGCCAAATCGACCGGAAAGATAGGCAAGGTCTAAATTTTGGTCTTTGCGTGGACTAACATCGTCCATCGAATAGCGTTCCGTAGATTGTTTCTTCTTGTCTTTTTCACAGCACCAGATCTGGTCTCGTCTAAAAATATTGTCATTCAGAATGGATGTTTCATGTGTCGTGAAAAGAAGCTGAGTATTCTTAGTATTTGTTTTTTCGCCCCATAAATTCCCACTGATTTTAAGAGAACATGTTTTTGAAAAAAAGGTATTTTCTTTGGAACGTACACTTCCCTTTAGGAAGCTCAATGTTTGGGTTTCATGAAATGAACGAAAATTACTTACACTGAATTCAATTAACAACGTTCCTTTTGTGGCTATTTACAACGAAGTTAAAACACAGGGAGTAAGTGGATAAACCTATTTTCTCCGATATTTCAACTACTAAAGGGAACATCACATCTCACATATCCCAAATTTTAATGCTCTTAATAATTATTCAGGAAACTGCATGAAACGCGTTTCGATAAAGGATTTTGACATCGCGTCCAATATGGGCAGATCGCCGTGTATCCACTTCTGGACTGCGCAATACCACGTTGGGTATCCCTCCTTCTGCGGGCAATAACCGTTGTTGATTAGGAAAGAAATATCGTATGCAGGTTTATCTTCTTCCCTTTTTCTGGTGAGCAAAACCTTGCTGGTTTGATCGTCCTCGTAATGGCCACCGAACATGAGGTCGCACGTAGTCGACCAACGCTCGGCTTGGATTTCCAAGTTGGCACGCATTTGTACTTCTGCACTTTTTGACAGCTCATCGATGGCTTGTTGTTTGAGTTTCCCACCATCCGACATTGTAAACCTGCATAAGGACAATACCGCGCCTATGCGAAAATCGATATCATAGGCAACGAGCTTCTTTGACTCTTTTACATTCCAACTCTTAGGTTGGCCCTTTCTGACCCAAAGTCCGAGGCTATGAATCGCGGCGCTATAATCATCTTCGCTCGGAGGGTTATGTGCCAAAGACATCTGCATGGATTCCAAAACATCTCGTCCCCATTTGGGCGACAAGGTTTTCAAATATCGCCGACAGGAGATGCCTCCTTTGTACGTCGTATAGCTCCCACATCTTTGTAGCCAAGTATGGAAACGAGGGCTCTTTACACGCACGCGATTTTCTCGAAAATAATCCAGCAAGGTCCCCACAATTCTGGGATCAATTTTCATCGCCTCAAGGTCGATGAAAAACGATTCTACTTCGGTTTTCAGTGTGCCCTCAGGTAGGCGTTTCTGTAAAAGTAAGGTCGTTAAGCATCGCCATGGTGCGCCTGGTCTTCTTTCTTTCACAGCTTTTTCGAGCTGGGCAGAGGCCTTTTTGGAAAAGGTGCCCGACAGGATTGCGTCTTTATTTTTTTCACACGCGCTTTCAGAGGCAAGCGTTGGTCCGAACAAAAAAAGGGCTTGGAGGTCGCTTTCGCTCCACGCGTGTTCGTCCAGTTCTTCTTCGGACATTTTCTCAAATCGGCGAGAAATTTTCTTGTCTGCTTTAAGGGCGCGTTGGCGTGCGGAGTCGGACTCTTTTCGGACCGATGGTTTATGTTCAATAGGTGCTTGGTAGGAAAAAAACCATGCGATGCCCAGAAAGATAAGAATGGAAAAGAAAACCGAAAGTTCGGTTCCAAAATAAGCTTCTTCCTTCGGGCCAGGAATGTGTAATTTTTTCTTCATTGTTTCGAGTTTATATTAATTCTAGGCCTATGACTATCCGCGAGACCTAGTATCTGATTAAAACGAGATCGAAGTTCAAGCTGCAAAACTAAGCGCATCTGTAGCTTTTTGGAAGTCCTATGACGGAATATATTTCAAAATGGTGGAATGCACGCTACGATCAACCGGTGATTTGGACCTTTCTATAGGGACTAAGGGACCTTCGACGCGGAGGCGAGCGAGATAATTTCGGCGGCAATTGAAATCGCAATTTCCTCAGGGGTGTGGCTCCCAATGGGCATCCCGATGGGTGCCGAAAGTCGTGAAAAAAGCTCGGGCGATATGTTCTTCTTTATCTTCGCAATCTTCGCCGGACTACCCATCAAACCGATGTAGGGATAGGGAGCGTCCAGGCTGCTTAAGGCTTCTACATCCGACCCAACGTCGGCGCTCATGATCACAACATGGGTGGTCTCGGGTTGGGCGATATGTTTTCCGATATCCTTATAACTATTTACTATTTTTCGTTCATCTGCGCAATCGATTCGAAGGAATGTCGTTGTCTCTCGAATATCGAAGACGCTTACATAGAATCCAAGCTGGTGCATGACCCTTGATAAAGCCAGCCCACAATGTCCACCTCCGACGATGGCAATACGTTTGGGGTTGAAGAAAAGTTCTTCATAGCACCACGCGTCTATATCCGTTTTAACGAGCCCTTTGTAGCGTACCCCAATAGAAGAAGGCGAATGGGTTGTTAGTCCCGAAGGCTCGATTTTTAGCAACCCATCGCCACTAGAGTTAGTAAATCTGCCTATGATATTGATATTTTTGATAATGCCGAAAATCAACCATTGTTCGCCAGCGCAAAATAGGCCTGATGCAAAATCTCCTGCGCCTTCTCGGTGGATACGTCGTTCTAGAAAAAATACCTCTTCATCCTTCTCTAATAATGCGCGGCCGCGATTTAGTAACTCGAACTCCATTATTCCGCCGCCAATGGTTCCCCAAGATTGTGTTTTCGTTGCAAACATTCGCGCGCCAGCGGTACCTGGGGAGTGGGCGGTGTTTTCCCCAACGATTGCAAAAAAGAGGGGCTCCTCTTGAAGGACGAGCGCTAGCTTTTCCCAGTAGTTTTTCACCCCTTTGTATTCAAAAAGAGGAGCGAGGTTTCGCCAGGACCATCACGGGTGGTACGCTGGGCAAACATGGTATCGTTATGAAGATCCATCAGAACTTTTTCGGGTGTCAGAGGAGCATCAAAGGCGAACTCGCTTTTGTTTTCCGGATCTGCATCTTTTTGAAAGGCTCGCATGGCATCCCGGATGGCAAAAAAGGCGCCGATGCCGTACATCAATGGTGGTTCGCCCACAGCTTTTGAGCCGTGAGGTCCGACGGGATTATCGTCGACGATCATTTGGATATCATATTTGGGAGCAGAAAATACATCAGGCGCTTTATAGGTCGAAAGAGCATGGGAGGTAAGTTTACCATCTTCATTGTAGGCCAGCTCTTCCATTGTCATCCAACCGATACCTTGGGCTAGGCCTCCTTCAATTTGTCCCAGATCGACGACCGGGTTGATAGGACGTCCAAGGCCGTGCGTGATGCCAACCCAATCGATATCGTAACGACCACGCAGACAATCGACCGTCACTTCGGTTAAAGCCGTACCGTAGACGTGATAGGCAAATGGCCTTCCCTTTTCTTCGTCCGTGTCAAAATGTACGTTCGGTGTCGCATAGAATCCGTGAGCAGAAAGGCCTATGCGTTCCAAATACGCGTTGATGACAAGTTCTTCCCAGGACCAGGATTGTGTGCCGGCGACGAAAAGATACCCGTCTTTTAATTCGAGATTATCTTTGGTCGCGCCCTCAAGCTGTGAGGCAGCAAAAGAAAAAAGCCGTTCGCGAATTTGTGTACAGGCCAAAATCGTCGCGTTACCATTCAGGTCCGATGTTGCACTTGCAGCACTTGGTGACATGTTTGCGATACGCGTCGTGTTGGTTGATTCCACACGGATGCGATCCAGGGATATACCAAGTTCACGTGACGCGAAATGCATCATATTGGTCGACACGCCTTGGCCCATTTCAATACCGCCCGTCGAAATACTTACGCTTCCATCGGTGTAGATATGGACTAAGGCGGAGGCTTGATTGAAAAAGGTTTTGGTAAAAGAGATGCCAAAACAGATTGGCATAAAGGCCAAACCTTTCTTGATATCGAAATTGTTTTTATTAAACGCGTTGACTTTTTCTAAACGGCCCGCGTAGTCAAATCCTTCGATCGCGGCATCCCAAAGTTTGCCAGCTTGGTCTTCTTCAGCGCACTGCCCGTAGGGAAGAGGATCGCCTTTTTTAAGAAGATTTATGTGTTGAATTTCGCTTCGATCAATATCAAGTTTTTCGGCTAAAGCGCTAATGGCAGACTCGATAACAAACATCGCTTGAGGACCGCCGAAACCACGAAAGGCCGTATGAGGGTGAAGGTTGGTCCGACAACATGCCGCATATATTTTTGCGTTCGGGATAAAATAACTATTGGTTGCGTGAAAAAGACTACGCTCCAAAACAGCCGTCGAGAGGTCGGCCGCCGATCCTGAATTCTGGAACATTTCACAATCGTAGGCGATGATTTTATAATCCTTATCAATGCCGATTTTGAAGTCTGCACTATAGGGGTGGCGTTTTCCGGTCATTTTCATATCGTCGACGCGATTCAAAACGAGTTCGACCGGGCGTTTTAAATCGTGGGCGGCTAGGGCCGCTAAACATGCCCAAAGGGTAGCCTGATCTTCTTTTCCACCAAAACCACCACCGAGACGTTTGACATCCACCTCGACCAAATGCTCGGGCAAGCCGAGAATCTTTGCGGCTGTTTTTTGAACGGCGTAGGGACTTTGGGTTGATGAAAAAAGGACGATTTTATTTCCATCTTGTGGAATCGCGCGCGTACGGTTGGTCTCCAAATATAAATGTTCTTGGCCGCCAATTTCGCATTCCCCTTCAACAATGAGGTAGCAATCCGACCATGCATTTTCCACATCGCCTATGGAAAAGGTTCTTGGTGGTGCGATAAAAAGCCCTTTATCATGCGCCTCTCGCGCATGAACGATCGGTTTCAAAACCTCATATTCGACCTGGCAGAGGCGAGCGGCCTGGCGGGCTATATCTGCGCTCCGGGCGACAACGACGGCGATGGGATGGCCAATAAAATGGAGATCATCGATCGCCAACGCGGGTTCATCCTCAATGATCGCCCCGATTTGGTTTTCGCCTGAAATATCAACATGGGTGAAAATTTTCACACAACCTTCAAGGGCCAGTGCTTGGCTAAAATCCAAAGATTTAATTTTTGCGTGAGCGACCGGCGAGCCAAAAATAGCAGCATGGAGCATGCCTTCTGGTGCGGGAACATCGTCAACATAAAGGCTTTCGCCGCGAACATGGATTGGTGCGTCAATGTGTTTCATGACGCGAGGCTAGCATAAGGCCCGCCTGTTCGTGAAGGCGAACCTTGGTCCTTTAACAAGTGGAAAAGGAATTGCAGAAAATCCTTCCCCTCGCTCTGGGCGAATCCTCATGCGCTTGGTATGAGGCTGGTGTTAGAACACAGATTACTTCAAAAAGAGAGAATACTTATGGCTCGTAAAGATGGTCGCGCAAATGATGAACTTCGTCCTGTTTCAATTTCCCTAGATTTTACCGAAACGCCAGATGCGTCGGTGCTTATTAAGTTCGGGAAAACCATTGTATGGTGCTCGGCGTCAGTAAAAGATGAACAACCCCGATGGATGAAATATGAAGGTCCAGAAAATAAAGGTTGGGTCACCGCCGAATACAGCATGATGCCCGGCTCTACAAAACCGCGCGCTCGTCGAGAAGGACGACGTGGAAGTGTGGGTGGACGAACGCACGAAATTCAGCGTTTGATCGGTCGTAGTCTACGTGCAGTTTGTGACCTCGAAAAACTTGGGCCAAGAACCTTCACGATTGATTGTGATGTATTGCAAGCCGATGGCGGAACACGCACGGCATCGATTACTGGTGCGTTCGTCGCGTTGGCGATTGCTTGTCAAAAACTCATCGATCGTGGTGAGCTGAAGGAGCTCCCTTTTCGAGATTCCCTGGCCGCTATTTCTTGTGGCGTTGTGGATGGTATTCCCGTTCTCGATCTTCCTTATGTTGAAGACGTCGCGGCGGATGTGGACATGAATGTGGTCATGACCGGCAAAGGGTCTTTTGTTGAAGTGCAGGGCACAGGCGAGGAATCGGTTTTCTCGGCAGATGAGCTTTCGGCGCTTCTTGCGCTGGCAGGAAAGGGCGTAAAAGACCTTACTGCGATTCAGGCCGAAGCCGTTAAAGATTATCCAAACTTAGTATCGTTTTTTACTAAATAATCCAGTACTGTTTCAACCAGAATCACCAACGTGTAATGCCGACCTTCGGTTCCGGATACACAGGCCATGCCTGATAAGACTTTTGACGCATCCTAAACAAGGTTACTATTCTGGCGTTTTGATGTGCGATGGTGCCGCAAATTTCACGAAAGCTCAAAAAGAAATGGGTAGTTTTGAAATCGCCAATGATTGGGCGCATGTACGAAGGAAATTTGTAGAAGCTGCTCCAGATTTTCCAGTTGCAGGTGAGATGGTGAATCTCATTGGGGCTCTTTTCGAAGTCGAACGGAAGGCGAAAGAAAAAAGGATGTAAGTTTAGTAGATGCGCGTCGACAGATGAGGTTAGAATCGACTTCAACTTTAGAGGGAATACGAAAATGGATGCTGGAAAATGCGACAGGATGGCAAGGCTCGAATTTAAATCGGGCAATTAGATATACGGATTAAAGATGGGAGAAGCTGACCTATTTTTTGACGCATCCAGAGGTCCCATTGCATAACAATCCGGCAGAATTTGCTTTACGAAAACCTGTACGAGGCCGAAAGAATTTTCATGGCAGCATACCCCGAGGGGCAGGCTTCGCGCAGAGGCCCGATGGTGCAAAATTTAGCGCAATGGCTTATACACTTTGCGAAACGGCACGAAAGCACGGCTTAGATCCAGGTGAGTATCTGCGATCTTGCCGAATCAGGGCGAGTAACTTTCCCTGAAGATCTTCTCAACGAATAGTTTTTTTTATCGTCAATAACGTGCTTGGTCGAGGTGGTACTTTAGGCCTACTTCAGTTAGTAATTTAGGCTCCTTTGAGCTATCGAAAGCGTTTTGAATAAACGAAATTGTCACCTAAATCTGGTTCCTTATTTCCCCAAACGACCATTCCATGCCCCTTTTCATTTAACGACAGGGTTGATTCGTATATTTGCTTTTCACTGTGAATAAGATTTTCGTTAATCCACTTCTGTTGGAAGACATTAAACCTTTTGGTGTATAGATTGGTGAAGGTTCCCCACAACGCAATCGCATTACCTCTTCCATCCATTTTCACATTGAGACCAAAGAGATTGGAATTTTCCTGCTTGATAATTTTAGCGTCTGTCCAAACTTGGGCACTTATATCGTAATATTTTGACCAAGCCGTAAGCCTGTTCTGATCTTCCTCATATTTTATCCAAGATGCCAACATATTCCCTTGAAGATTTTTGGTCAGTTGCAAGTCGCTCGTAAACCCGACTTCGGTTTCTAAGGGCTGAGGTTTTGACCAGATTTGTTTTTCAGGATCGTAATACGTAAACCATACGAGCACATTTTCTGACTCGTCGAAAGCGCGCCAAACAATCATCGTATTGCCTCCTTTCGTTTTTAATGAAATTCGGTTTTCTGTTGAGCGCGCGAAAAGAGGTCCCTCACCTATGTCTATATGTTCAATCTCACTCCAATCGGAAGTGGAGGATCGATATCGTATGGCCCGAATCTCGATCGTTCCTAAAGTAATATAAAACCAGGCAATAATTGCATCTCCGTTTTCGTCTAGGTCCATTGTTGGTCTAAGACCACGAATATCGTTTACTTCCCATATCAATTTTGGAGTATCCCATTTTTCTGTTTCCACATTGTATCGTTTGGCCCAAAGGTTACTGTCCGGAAAGTCGACGTCTTCTTCCCAAAGAAGAATCGTATTTCCGTCTTCATCTGACGCCACATTTAGATAGTTGATTGGGTAATCGCTCGGAATCATTTTTGATGTACGCCATGAAGAGGTCTTCGCATCGAACCGTGTAGTCCAAATTTTATAATCGTTGGTGCTTTCGCTTTCGTGTGCCAACCAATAAAGTGTTAGGCTTCCGTCTTTATCACTCACTATGTGTAAATCATAAAACCGACTCGATTGGGTATGTAAGGGTTTGGTTTCACCCCATGTTGAAGAGTTTTTGTCAAACTGACTTACAATCAAACCGATGTCATATTTGTACCAAAAAGCGAAAGCGTCACCAGATTCGGTATATTTGAGCTGAAGCTCTTTTGCCTTACCTGGTCCGACGGTTTTTGCATCCTCCCACGCCCCATCTACAGTAGTAAAGGACCAAGAAATATCGCCCAAAGAATTCCCACTCACGTCTCGGATGATTGGCTTGAACATAATTCTGTATTTACTTAAGAGCAGAAGTGAATCGGGCAAAAGTATAGAAAGGCGAGAATGGAGGTCATCGTAATTTATGGTACTGTTGACTATCCTGCCTTGATGATCGAGAAGCACGACACTTTCTGAATGGATAGTAGTTTCATCCATCTCTTGACCGAAAACCGCCGAGATCGATGGGTCTAGCTTAATGTTTGTAGCGTTGTTTTCGGGCTCAAATTGACCGATCGTCGCACTAGGTAAGGATTGAAAATCATTTGCCATATCAGGATTGATTCCAACATCGAGAATATCCATGTCTGAGGGATTTGTTCCTAAATCCATTTTCGATTTTAAACTCTCGTGTTCCGTTTCCGAACAGGCCAAAAACGATACACCTCCCAAGAATAATATAAGATAATTACGCACTACTTGCCTCCTTAAA
This sequence comes from Myxococcales bacterium, assembly GCA_026988815.1. GTDB lineage: Bacteria > Myxococcota_A > Bradymonadia > Bradymonadales > Bradymonadaceae > CALJNB01. The sequence continues at coordinate 14,630 of JALSKP010000431.1, forward strand.
TAAGATATAATCTTAAACGTATGATTTCCGTGGAAATTCGTTTTTATTTTCAAAAATATTTTTTCAAAAATAAATCCTCGCCGGGACCCTCTAAACTCGCATCTCTTGCTCTCCACCCCCATTCCAAAGGCGAAGAAAAATGTGAAACAAAGATTTCAATTGTAGAGAAAAAGTAAAAACCAGGCCGACGTGTTTTTATTCGCCAGAACTAAAGTTGGAAATCCTGGGGATTTGCGATGAATTACATCATTTAGGTTGGACTCGAAAACAAATCCAAAGCGCTTTAAATGTCGGATATCAGAGCATTGATGTCTGGAAAAAACCAAACATAAAAATACAAGGTTCAAATTGAGAGTTCGTCGGTGCAACTGATTTCACCCGGCGGTTGGCAAGTAAAAGGCATCAAGTTATCCGATTTGAAAGTCCTGCTTTCATGAATTTCAACACACGAACATCACGTGTATTTGCCTATCCAGCACGGGCGGACATGGTGCCCGCGAAGCTAGGGTATTTACGAAAGGGATTCAACGGCCTTTATGGTTGGGTCGAAGACGGGCTCGATGAAAATCCGCTCTCGGGTGATCTTTTCCTCTTCGTAAACAGAAATCGAAATCGTGCGAAATTTTTACTCTGGGATGGAACTGGGTTGTGTATTTACCAAAAAGGTTTGGAACGAGGCCGCTTTGCCAAGCTTTGGAAAGACACAAAAAAAAGTGATCTTGAGTCATTCCGCACGTTCCCTTTTTCTTGAGGGGTGCGAACTTATCGGCGTCCAAAAGCTATCTCCCGATACCTTTATTTTTAGTAAGCAACGTTACTTAACTCTTCGGTAAACGAGACCTTTAGTGTATTCTTTTTCAATGAAAGCTGCACTCAAATTCAAAGTTGAAAGCCAGGAAAAACTAGCGATACTGACGACGCTTCAGGGGTGTGAAATTGAAAGACAACACCAAAAAATCGCGAACCTTCGAAACCAGCTTCGGGAGAGGGACGGGGAAGTTCAGGAAGTATTTTTAGAGGATCCTCCGAAAATAGAAGAGGAAATTATTGCGCCTAGCAAGCTCAAGAAAAAAACGAAAATCAAAACGCCGAAGAAAGGCCACGGCCCTACAGAACAAGGAAATATAAAGTATATCGACCAGGTTCATCTATTAGATGAGTCAAACGAAATCTGTCCGTCTTGCGGTGGGGAACTCGTCGAATGGGATGGGCAATTCGAGGGCGCAGATCTTGTAGACCCTTTGCATGCTCATATTTTAGAAAAGAAGATCGTCGGAATAGATACCTTCGCCTTCAAGGGCTCTTGGTGGTACACGTACGACAAGTTGGCCAAAACGAATGAAGACCGAGTGCCGCAACTTGTAATGCGGTAAAAAGCCCGGAACCAAACCGTGGCAGATGTGGTCGCATGCTTTCGATGGTAAAAATGCGTGACGAGTGATGATGGGATTTACCATTCGATTCGTCACGATAAAGGACCGCAAACATGCAACGTGATTTTGAAAAACGCATTATGCAGCGCAAAAAATGTGTCGGCGCGAGAAGGTCCAGGCTCAAATTTGCCGGATGTTGCACCCGAGGGCATAAAGGCTCACGTTTATCGTCGTTTTCGAGAAGCAGCTAAAGATTTCCCGAACGAGGCGGACCCTGTCTTGGAAATGATTTCGGGATTATACAAAGCGCGAAGTGAGTCAGATAAAGGCGAATCGAAAGACATTATTGGTAAACTTTTCGCCTATTTATTGGGTCTTGCGAGACGTCCAAAATCAAGCATTCAAAGTACGATAAACTACGCGTTAAATCCCCCAGGGGGACTTCCCTTCGGAGCGTGCGAAAGCGTCTTTGATCTTGTTTTTAACGGACGACGAAATTTGGGATACTACGACTGGAGGCGACGAGGTCAATCAAACGGGACCTTGAAAATGACAAACTCGACTACCACATTTTAAAAGCGTACGAAAAAAGCAAGGGTCGATATGGGTATCGAAGAATTTACTACGCTCTAAAAGCGGAGGATATCCAGACAATTGTTCATCGTGTCCAACGTCGAATGGAGGCTTTAGGATTGAAGGCGAAGCGTCGTAAAGCCTATAAACAAACAACGAAGTCAGAGAAAGGGAATGTCGTGCCTAAGTGGAGGGCCAAATGATGACCGTGGGTCGCGTTCGTCTAGTTGTCCTCCATTGGATGACTAAAGCGTGTGTTCAAACTTGCAATACGTCCCATCACATTACGGATAGATGAAATTTCAATCAGGAGAAATCGCGCATTCAAGCACTTTTCATACCGCCAGAATTTTTTTCTATTTCAAACTAGAACAACTCAAGAATTAACAAATCTAAATTTCGCCCTTATTTGCTTACTCTACGCGTCTCCCTGTTGCTTTTGGCGAAGCCCTCAGCGTTTTTGGACCCGCGGAACGGATCAGACATTTCCCTTTTAGGTTAACCGCCGGTCAGCTATTTTGCCGCTCCTTTCCGTTGGGTTATGAGAGTTTAGCGGCCAACGAACGAACGTCCTCATAATCCCAATTTTTTTCTATGCAAAAATCAATAATTTCGCGTGCGGTTTCATTGAAGCTGCTCTTAATTTCGTCGATGGAATATATTCCCAATGATGAGATAACCCCTCCTTCTACCCCTTCGATTTCACACCATCCCCGTTCGACGACTGTTAAGTTCAGCGCAAAGGGCCCGTCCATAAAAAGAAGTTCTTGACTAGAACCTTCTTCTCCAAGAGAATTTAAAGAATCTATCCACCAACCCAAAATTACAATTGGAAAATCGTCCCAATTATATACAGGAAAATCATAACCTTCCAACGAGCAAAAAATAACACCGGTAGTCCTTCCCAACTTTGTTCGAGAAAATGTATTGACTTTAACTGTAGTTTTGAATTCTGACATGTAGCAAATTTACCATTTGGGATACGCAGTTTCAGTGACCTTTGTTTTAATATTTACCCACATTTCTATTCCATTTCCTCTTATTTTTACGGTGTCTCCTTGAGTTTTGATTCTCTTTCCGAACCTGTAGGCTTGTCGCACGGCTTTCTCAATCTGACCTTTGGTCATGTACTCGGGGAAAAGGCTCTTTTTTGGGCCAACCCCTTTCCGACCATATGACGATCGGTTATATGCTCAATATCGATTTTTATTTTTTTCCACGAAGGTAAATTGATTGACTGTGGCTTTTTCTTGAGTTTCTTTATCGTCTTCTTAGCTTTCTTTTTTACTTGGCGCTTTACTACTTTTTTGACCAAACCTTTAGGATTCGGGACGACGTTTACGACCGCGTCAGCTCCATAAACTATATCTTCGAATTTGCATTGAAATTTGCAATCCCATTTAACCCGGTGGTGCATGTTCACAAAACCGGTCAACGGCGAGCGCCATCTGGCGTTTAGACCAAAAGGCATTCCAGCAGGTGCGCTACAAATGACGCCAGGATTACCGACTTCATTACACTCCAAGGCTTCATCGTTTGAGACGCCCTTCTTCATCGTAGGTTGCGATACCTACCATCATACCGTTTTCCATATCCCACGCCCCAGCAATGGATTTTTGGTGATCGATTATCGGCATTAGTGTTTGATTTTCATCATGGAATTCCAAGATTAAATCGAGGTCAGGACCTTGGAAACTTTGCCAAAAAATCGCATAGTTTTTATCCATCGATAAGAAATCATTTGAACTGGATGGCACTCCAATCTGGTCGTAAGTCTCACCATCGAATTCGCGAAGAATTTGGATTGTAGATGCAACTGGCCGATTCCCTCCACCATCGAATGTGTCCACCGAAAGCGAAACGTCATAATGCGGTGACTGTTGCCAAACCACATTACCGCTGGTGTCATAAGACATATAAGTTGTGCCTTGACCGGTTGATTGGACCAAACGCGACCATCTGGAAATCGTGACCACTCGGTGTTTATAATGCCGTTTGAATCTTTAGAAACAACTTCACCGTGTCCGTTGTAGCCATATTGCACCGAGTACGTAGTGGACCCCGCTCCCGAAATCCCGAAGGGAGTCGAGGATTGGTAATTACAAGTTCGTTCTTCTGCCCGTAGGCCGCTTGCCATTCGGTACCGCGTGTATCTGTCCACGAGACCTGTCGATCATAATCATCGTAAGTATAAGTTTCAGAAAGTTGAGTTCCCGCAGTACCGTAGATATTTGCGATGAGTCTTGACTGACAAATTAGACAATTTGCAAAGCCTTTTTTTACAAGCGATCCCACAGCTGTTTCTGGGAGAGGTAGCGCAAAACATAGAAAGGCCTCCTTCGAGAAGAATCCCAAAGTCGGCCTTTCTGTTTTTGCTCCTCCCCTAGCTCATCATTTTAGTGAACTAAGACCAACCTCGATTCCCTGAAAAGAGCGAACCAAATTGATCCGGGTATTAAGCACCTGAGCCGGGGCCAGGCCCAACGAGGTGCGGACGTCTGTCGACGCCCATTTTAGAATTTTGAGATTGTCCGAAGACGCTCCCAAATTCTCCCACCCTGATAGTTTTATATCTCATTCCCACTCCATCAGTTGAGGGCGCTTCTAAAAGGTCCGCCCCTCTAGTAGTTCGTGTAATGCCGATCGAATACTCTCGTTTGGAGTACTCGTGCGAAGATAATGAGCGATATTTGCCGACAGTGTTACCTCGCTTTTAGGCAAATTTTTTAGGCTAATATTTTCATAGAACGCTAATAGTTGGTCGATTTCCATTCTTCTCTCAAATTCTTTTTAACATCAGTTGAGCGCGTTGCCCCCAGAAGTCTTCACGAATGCAGATTTTCTGCAAGGCCACCTTAGCATTTTTAACACTTCCGCTATCAATTTCAGAACGGCAATACGCCATACAAATCGCCATATTCTCAGGGTCCAACTGGTAGGCACGCCGAATATAATCCAACGATTTGTCGCCCGATTCATAGATTTCGCTCAGTAGACTCCAACCCAACGCAAATTGGGGTGAGATAGTAACCAGACCTTCGCAGACCTTTTTCGCGCGCTCCCTGAGATCCCACTGCAATAAAAATTTTGCATGATGGTAAATGGAGAGATTTTCGGTCTCATTCATTGGCTATTCTCCTAGACTGTAAACATATTGTAATACAACTACTACCTCGTCGTACAGCGATTCCGGAATAGTTTCGTCTAAATCGAGTGCGGCCAAGGCCCGCGCCAGACCGATATTTTGAATAATGGGTATACCCAATTTCACAGCTTCTTTTCTTATTCTTGCCGCCTGCTCGCCAAATCCACTCGCGATGACCATCGGCGCATCCATTTCTTCTTCATATACCAACGCCGCTGCTACATGGGTTGGATTAACTACAACGGCTTTTGCGCGTTTTAAAGTATTCATTCCGGCTTCGCGAATGAGTTGACGATGCATCGCTTTGCGTTGCGATTTGACGTAGGGGTCCCCCTCGGCTTCTTTGTATTCATCGATGACTTCTTGCTTACTCATCATGATCTTTTTGCCGGTCGAGTGTCTTTGCCATAAAAAATCTGCAACACCGACGACAAATAAGAGGGCCGAAATGGAATAGGTTGTGGTCGTAAAAAGCTGACCAAATCGATAGAAGGCGCCTTCAATCGAGGTTTCCGAGACACGCGAAATAAGTTTTAAAGTGTCCCAGTAGACCGAAATGGACACCGCTCCAACTAACAATAATTTCGTAAGCGTTTTTACTAAGTCAACAAGGCGATCTGAGGAAAAAAGACGTTTTATCCCTTCGCCTGGATTCAACCGATTCATATCTGGTGTGACTCCCTTCATTGAAAATCCAGGACCAACTTGAAGATAGGAAATAATAAACGCACCAACGAATCCGACGAAGACAATCGGACCAGCGATTTTACTCCACAATATCAATCCTTCGAGCAAAAAAGAGGAGGGATCGCCCTTGTGGATAATCGTTTTTTCAATCGTATACTTCATGAAGATGACGAATTCTCCAACCATTATTGGCGCAAGGGAAATGATGGTTACGAGGACCAAAACTAAAACGAAGGCACCCGTGAAGTCTGCCGATTTCGCAACTTGGCCGTCCTCGCGCGCTTTCTTCTTTCGCTTGGCGCTGGCTTGTTCGGTTTTTTCTCCGCTCATTTTTTCGGACCCATCGCTTCAATGAGAACGTCGACACGATTCATCCATCCCGCGAACTGGTCCACAAAACGGTCCGATAAGATACCAATGCCAAGGCAAAGTACACCCACGCCTATGGCCGACTTTAACGGCATCCCTAGAAAAAAGACGTTAATTTGAGGCGCAGATTTGTTGATAAGACCGAGCACAATATCTGCCAAAAGGACGGCCGCAACAACCGGAAAAGCAAACAATACACCGCCGATAATAATGTCCGAAATCGCTCGGATGATAAACTCGACGATGAAGGCGTGATTGTCGACATTCGGAAACTCAAAAGGTCCCAAGGTTTGATAGGTACGTACGATTCCCTTGATGACGAGAAGGTGGCCACCGAGCGCAAACAATATTGCAACACCGAGTTGATAGAGCGTAACGCCGGTAACAGAGGCCCGCTGTTTTGAAAAAGGCAACATGATCGTCGATTGAGTTTGCCCTCTCACTTGATCAATAAACTGCCCCGCGATTCGAAGAGACTCAAAAATTGCATTGATAAAAAACCCGATCGTAAACCCATAAACCCCCTCCTTCAACAAACACGCAACATAGTTCAACCCCGTTGGTATCTCGTCCAAGACAACTCCCTTCGAAATAAGCAAGGGAAGCAGAATGAGGGTCAACGCAAAGGTGAGTCCCATTTTCACGATTTGGGGAATCGCCGATCCTCCAAGCAAAGGGACCATCTGAATGATGGGTGCTAACCTCGCCGCAACAAGCGTTCCGGCGAGTAGAATCGTCTGACTCGAGTGGTGAATATCGGCAAGATTGGAGAGGTTCAAGAAACGGTCGCTATGGTTTCAAAAAGTAATTTCGTGAAGCGAATAAGCTGTTCTCCGATCCAAGGGCCAGCGATAACCAAACTAATAAAGACACCAATGATTTTAGGTACAAAAGTAAGCGTTTGTTCCTGTATTTGGGTGGTCGCCTGAAACACACTCACCAAAAGACCGATGAACATGCTTGATAAAACCGGTGGCGCGGACACCAATAACACGAGGTAGAGCGCCTCGCGAAAAATCTGAATGAGTTGCGTTTCCATTTACACATACCCCAACAAAAGTCCTTTGATGACCAGAAACCAGCCGTCGACCAGAACGAACAATAAAAGTTTGAAAGGTAGACTTACAGTTGTCGGGCTCAACATATGCATTCCCAGACTCAACAAGATATTGGCAATCACCAGATCTACGATCAAAAAGGGCACGAAGAGAATGAAGCCGATAATAAAGGCCTCTTTTAATTCCGTTAATACGAACGCGGGAATCAAAACCAAGGCATCCATATCCGTTAAATCCTCCCGTTGTTCTGGCGTCCGAAGTTCGAAAGCAAGCTCGTAAAGGAGCCCGCGTTCTTCCTCATCGGTATGTTTTACCAAAAAAGATTTTAAGGGTCGAAGCGCCTTTACGCCGAGTTCTTCGTAATCAGCGATGGTGTAGGTTTTGCCCTGCTCGGCTTGTTCTACAAAAGGGCGCACCTCATCGTAAATAGTGCCACCGACGGGGGCCATCACGTACACGCTTAAAATAATAGCCAGACCCGTAATCACCTGATTGGGCGGGACTTGTTGAACGCCAATCGCCGTTCTGAGGAGCGACAAAACGACCGCAATTTTAACAAAGGAGGTGACCATGACGAGCACGAAAGGGAGCATCGCCAAAAGTGCCAAGAGGACAACGAGAACCAAAGGATTGGTTCCACCGCCAATGACCTGCGCTGACGCCTCGGCGGAAAGGGTCGTACTTACGACGAAAACAAGGGCTGCAACTAAAAATTTAGCCGAGCGCAACATTCTTTCTTTAGCAAAGTTCATGCTTCTTCCTCCACCGGTGCGTCCAAAAGGGGAGAAGCCGCCATGTCTTTGGAGCGTTTTAGAAGATCTTTGAAACTCCTTTCGTTTTGTTTCCCATCAAAAATAAATGCTTTTTTCTGTTCAGCGTTCAACTCGCCTAAATTCTGCATGCCAGCCTCAGAACTCCCGATAATGAGGGTTTTCCCAGCGATATCAACCACGACCACCGAACGACGTCCATCAATGGGAAGACGCCCTAAAATTTTCATAGGACCTTGTGCACCAAGATTCATTTTCGAAAGATATTTCAAACCAACGTAGGCAGTAAAACACAGGCCAACTAAGATGAAGGCCGTTTTCGTAAGCAACCAGCCGTAGTTTGGACTTTCCATGCCGATTGGCGAAGCCGTTTCTTGACCGAAAACCATGGGCGCCCAAATCATCACAGCAAAAATCGAAAAAAGTGTAACAACAGGTTTCATGAAAACTCCTGGTTAAATCCCACCCCAATAATACAAGGGGCGCTCAACATACTGCTTGAAGCAACAAATTCAACTCAAATCATTGTAAATTTGATTTATATAGATCCTTTTCTCGACGAAAAACTTTCATCCACGTATACAAGCGAAGTTAAAAAAGGAGACCCTATGGAAGTAACACGTGAATTTATAAACAGAATGCCAAAGACGGACTTACATGTTCATTTGGATGGTTCATTACGTTTATCGACAATTTTAGAATTAGCAGAAGAACAAGGTGTGACTTTACCAGGTGGCGCAAAAACAGAAGAGAAACTAGCTAAAGCCATTCATATGGGTGAAATTTGCACCGATTTAAATGACTACTTAAAAGCGTTCGGCGTAACGTTGAGCGTCATGCAAACCGAAGAAGCGCTCTACCGCGTTGCCTATGAGCTCGGCGAAGATATGGCTCTCGAAAATGTGCGTTATACCGAGATTCGATATTCGCCTCTTCTTCATACCGAAAAAGGTCTTTCTTTTCCGGTCATCGTTGAGGCTGTTGCCGAAGGTTTACGCGAAGCGAAAAGAAAATATGGTCTCATGAGCGGCCAGATTATTTGCGGAATTCGGCATATTACGCCGGAAACCTCCTTACGCATGGCCGAACTTTGTGTGGCCTTTAAGCATCGCGGCGTCGTCGGTTTTGACCTCGCCGGTGGCGAGATGAATAATCCCGCAAAGGATCACCGCGAAGCCTTTTATTTGGTTCGCAATAATAACGTCAATTTAACCATCCATGCCGGTGAGGCTTATGGTCCGGAAAGTATTCACCAGGCAATCCATATTGCTGGTGCGCATAGAATCGGACACGGAACGCGTTTGCGTGAAGACGGCGATCTTTTAAATTACGTCAACGATCGTAGAATTCCACTTGAAATTTGTGTTTCAAGTAACGTTCAAACGCGCGCCTGCGACAGTTTTGAAAGTCATCCACTGCCATTCTATTTGTCCTATGGTTTACGATTATGTCTGAACACCGACAATCGTTTGGTCACCGACACCACCATGACGGAGGAATTTTGGCGAGCGACCCAGTATTACAATTTGGGCATCGGAGATTTGCGAAAGCTTACCCTCGGTGGATTCAAATCGTCCTTCATGCCGTACAGAAAGAAGAGAACGGTAACGCAGATGGCAATCGAAGAATTTGATGCTCTGGTCGAAGAATTCCAATTGGACGGCAAAGACAAAAATGTCCTTCAAGAGATAAATATTTACGACAAGGGTACTAAATCCAGTCAGTCTTCTTATGAATACAAAAAGTCCTCTTCCAAGAAAACGACAACCAAAGCAAAGGCGAAACCGAAGACAAAAGCCAAAGCTAAAAAGTCGACCCGAAAGAAAAAGTAATCCAAGAAGAAGGGTGTTCCTGTCTCGATGCGAACGCACCCGCTCCGGCCTCGCGCCGAGGCGGGAAAAGGTAAGGTAGAAATGATGGAAACGAAAACAAACACGGGCTGCCAAAAACCGCTTATGATGGGCGGTGGTTTAATACTTCTTCTTATCATCGCCGTTTTCGGATTTTTCAAAATTCGAGAAAATAATAAGAAAGAAGCTCAAGAAAAAGTAGCCGAAGAAATGTTTTCGCCAGCCCTCACTAAACTAGCGGAGTCTTCGCCAAAAGGTAAAGATACATACGATATTGATAAAACGATTAGCGTTATTCACGGCATTGATCGCGCGCTAAAAGAACAAGGAACGCTCAAGGAATATTTGCGATATATGTCCACCCAGGATTACAGGAACGTTGCGCCGGAAGTTCTTGAGGCACGGCAAAACGTTTTGGAAATCTTGAAGCGTTTGTACGCCAAACAAACGGAACTTGAAAACCAAGAGGCCACGTTCACAGTTACACGAACAATTTTGTCCACAATGACGCTCGTCAATGCGGACTTGTCGATTGCCACAGGCGTCCCTTCTTTGGATAAAGAACAGGCGAAATCTATTCTTAAAGACTTACGACAAGATCAAGAAGATCGTGAAGATATGCTAAATGAGCTTACTAAAATGGAGGGTGAGTTGATTGGTGTGATGATTGATTATAGTAAAACCTACTACAAATATGTTGAAGAATGGGATCGCGTAGCTGGCTTGCGGGATGCCGCCTATTTGGCAAGTTCGGCGGGTGATTGGTCAACGGTTATCCAAAAAACCGAACAGGTTGTCAAACTTGCACCCTTCGATTCCGAAGCGCGTTTGCTCGGCGCGCTGGGGCACATTAACCTCGTCGATCTTGAGCCTGAAAGTCATCATCTAGAAAGTGCATTAGATTTGGTCGCCGACTATGTAAAAGCCCATCCTTCAAAAACCGCACCAGCGTTACTTTTGCAAGGGATCGTGAAATCGAAGCAGTCCGACAATAAGGATGCTATTCGTCTTTTTGAGCAGTCGGCTGCCTACTTTCCAAAACAATCTGAGGCACTCTCGGATATGTTAAATCCCTACGAGGTACGTTCTTTTTTACGGAAGTCGAGCGAAGGAAAGCGAATCGTTGACTTATACAAGTCGACGATGTTGGGGGCGGGTTTTTTCAGTCCAGATCTACAATTGGCCAAACTCCATTTCCTTCGAGGCGAGCACGAAGCGGGGCGAAAGAAAGTCCTCGATCACTTTTCGCGTCGACGCGCGCAGAATGAATGGGATCTTGTGATATCGGATGTCAATTTCTGCCAGAAATTTTTGGGTGCAGATTTTGATTCTATTTTAATTGAGGACTCTCATCTTGAGCTTCTCGTTAGCCCCGCGTTAATCGGTAGCTCGATAAAAGCCAAAATAAAAAATGGATCTCAAAAAGGACTGCACAATGCGACCCTGGTATTGGCCTTACAATTTACCGACATGCATCGCGACGATTTTGAGAGTTTTAAGGTTGGGGAAACAGTACCGATTGTGAGCCCAAATGCGGAGACCGATTTTGGGTCTTTGGATATCGATTTTAATTTTTTGGGAACGCCAAAAAGTAAAGACGATATCGTCGTAAATCGCGCAATTCTGATCTCCGATGAAGCCGTCGTTTGGGTCGATACTGATGCTTATAAACTTGCCTTGGCGAGGGATTCAAAGCGCCAAGAAAAACAAAATCCCATCATTGAGAAAAAACGAAAAGGATGGTTTGAGGCCATGAAAATTTCTCCAGATATTCTCAAAGAGGCCTTGAAAAATAATATGTCATCCGACATCGATCTCAGTATTGGTAAAGACGATGTGATTTTTGAGTTGCCAAAAGAACTGGCATTACTCAATCCCATTTTTCGTTTGCAAGTCGGCGATAAATTAAGCGCCCCTGGAGAGAACACATTGGGTTCGGAAAAAATAAAGCTTAAATTCGAAAGTGTGGAAAATTACGATGCAAAAGACGCCAATCAAGATGCGAAATTAATCATAAGCAGTCAGTTTGGAGATTTCGAAATTTTTCTCGGTAAGGATAAAGAAAAGTTCGGTCTGAAGAACATTCGATATATATCTAAATAAATTCCGGTGTTGAATCGTCGAAGAAGATAGAAATACGGAACCCAAGATGAAAAAAGAAAAAAAAATTTGTGGTGATCCATTGAATTGTAGGGTGGGACCCTCTGTGGTCGCCCGATTCTCGGGTGAGCAAACAGCCCAACGCTTAAAAAAGATTCTTCTAGCCTTACTTGCCATCTTATTCCTTGGTGCTCAATCTCCTGAAATGCAAAAGCGATTGAAGCGTTTGGAACGCAGCCATGGCTTAAAAAAAATAAAAAGAAAGACGAAGACGAAAAAGAACAAAAAGAAATCCAATGTCTTTGTGGTGAAGAAAAAAGCCCCTCAAAAAGGCATCCTTATTTCACGTGGAGAATCACGTAAAATTGTTAAGCATTACGATGCGTGGAGAAAAGAAAAAGAGGCTTTGAAACAGAAGGCAGCCAAGGGGTCCAAGGAAGCCGAGAAGGAGTTAAAAAGGCGTTCCGCCATTGAGGTTCATCTCATTCGCGTCGCGAAAATTCAGAGCCTATATCGCTACGCAAAACGCGCCAAGAATCGCGCCTTGGTTGGTCAATCAATGATTTTGATGAATGAAGAAAATAAACGCTTCCAAAGTGAAATGGAAAAATTTCAGTAGATTTTCTTAGAAAGAAAACGCGGTCAAGAAACGCTTAAACAATCCTGGCCATTGATAGCTCAAATTGGTCCAGGTCAAAATCGTACCGATCAGAATCCACGTTGAAAAAGGGAGCCAAGATCGCTCGTCAAATTCGGGTTTTTCCCAGAACTGTCCATTTTGAGTCATCAACACTCGCGCTGCGCTTCGAAGAATTCGAAACATATTTTTAAAGAGCTGAAAAATATAGCCGTTGAAAATCGAAACAATAATTCCACCAATAGACCCAACCAACATTGCGTAAAAGAAAACTTCGAACCCCGAATACCAACCCAGGAATGCACCGACAACGGTAAGCAGTTTTACATCTCCGCCTCGCATTGCACCCCCGATAAAGAGCAAAAGCGATGCACCGAAAAGCGCTAGAGCTCCCAAAAATCCGGCCAATAATCCTTCCCATCCTAAGGCGATCGTATGACAGAGGAGACCGATTCCAACAGAAGGATAGGTTAATTTATTGTATACTTTTTTTTCTTTGAGATCCGTAAAGGTCGCTATCGAAAGGATAATGCCTAGTGGAAGGAGAACAAAAAGTTGAAGTGAAAAAGGTATTTTGAAGAGCGCTTCCACTTACAATTCTCTTAAAATAAGCTCATTGGGAAGGGCGCTATCCGAGGAAAAAGTTTCACGTAATTCTCGTCGCCCGTCTTCTATAGCGTGAACTTGGATATGACCCTTGCCTTGTGATAGGAGCTTTTCTGCGTGAATATCTTCGCTCTTGTCGGCCGAAACGGTGTGATAGACGAAAGATAAATCATCGCCCTCGATTCTTCCAAGCAGGTGTCCGCGTAGGACATCGCCTCCTCGAAAGTTGGATTCCACAACGGATCCGCGTTGTTGAAATAGAAAAATACTCCCTAATGGGGTGGTTGCATTTTCGCTTTGGTTTTCGATGAGTTGAAAGGCACATTTGTCAAAACCGCGTTTTATGCCTTCTTTGTAAGAACGGACAAGAATCGTGGATCCCGAATTTTCCTTGTGTTTGGAAAAGGTGGAGTGCTCTAAAATGCCGTATGGTAGGTCGCTAAGTTCTTGAGGGTAAAAGCCAAAATTACTAAAAAGGCGAAAGACACCCGGCGATTCCGAACAAATAAAAATATTATCTATTTTATTTTCGTCTTTGAGTTTGGCCATCGCTGTGGCCAAAACCCCTACACCCAATCCGTTTCCACGCGAGGTTGGCGCGACGGCCAACGAGTGGATGACGGCTTGATTTTCACCGATGATCGACCAACCAATACAGGCGGCAACGCCGCCAGCGCCCGTTTTTAGTACGTGATAGGCATCATTTTCATTCTCCTCTCTCACACTGAGATTGCAGACGTTGAGTAAAGTTGAGAGAGATGATGTGTCCGAAGCGTATTCAAGCACATATCCCATGGATACAATATGGTCGACTAACATGGGTGGAGGATAACATAAGTGTGCTCTCTTGTTTAGTGGACCAAGGAAGCTATACTCCGCATGACTTAGACCCAGATAAATGGTGCATGCATGTCTAAAAAACTCATTTTTTTGTTCATCTGTTTGATTCAATTCATGGCCCTTGACCTTTTTGCCGAGTCGCCAAGTGCGGCTGTTATGAAATTTGAACGGACGAAAACCGTTAGCGCAGAATTTGCTGAGACCATTTCAGCGGTCGTTCGAAATGAGGCTCAACAGATTGAAAAGTATGATGTCGTTAATAAATTTCCTATCGAGTTCAATGATATTCTCATGGCGTTGGATTGTAAGGTTGAAGACAACAACTGTTTGTTGAAAGCGGCAAACCATCTCAATGCGAGAATATTGGTATTCGGTGGTATCGACGAGGTTGAGGGTCGTATTCGTATTCGCGTCAATGTATTTGATTCCTTAGCGAAAAAAATCGACAAGCGTTTGATTCGTTCATTTGATCCCAAAAAAGATCCAGTCGTTGAGTTTCGCAAAGAATTGCAAATCTTTTTCGGCACCAAAAAAGTCTTAGAATCGAAAATAAAAATAGAATCTAATATTCCTCGCGCTAAGATTTTTCTCAATAATAAATGGATAGGCGAAGTGCCGCGTGTCCAAGGAAAAGTAAAAGCGGGGACCTATCAGATTCGCGTCGAAGCGCAGGGCTACATTTCTTGGGAAACCAGGGTGAGCGTAAAAGAGGGCGATGAATTGCAAGTCTGGGCTCAGCTTCAAGAAGACCCAACAAAAACAAAAACCAAAGAAAAAACGAAAGTGGTTTCCCCTCTTGTTACAAAGACGAAAACGCTGCCCGATTTGAAAAAAAAGGACTCCAAGTTTATACCCGATCCAGTGGAAGAATCTTCCCTCAACTGGGGAGCGCTTGCGACAACCGGTGTTGGACTAGGGTTGATGGGCGGCTCGCTTGTCTTTGGCGCGCAACTAAAGGATACCCAAGATAGCATCGATCGAGAACGTAGGGCAGGAACGCTAACGCGTGCCAGATATGACGACCTTGAGTCTGAGGGAAAAACGCAAGAAACGATTCATTTGATTATGCTAGGAACGGGCGCCGCCGTCACAACGGTAGGTCTCGTATGGTTCGCCATCAGCCCCACCTTTTCTGAGTACGCGATTGAATTTCAAGTCTCCCCTCAAAAAATATCTGCGCGTCTATCTTTTTGATGAATAAGAAGTAGACGACCTAACGGAACCCTATACCTTAAACTTAACTCGGATTTTTGGAGACCTTATTCGACATCTTCTTCTGGCTATCTTTTTCGCGACGCTCGTACCGTCCACGCTTTGTTTCGCGCAAAGCGCCGAACTTAACTCAGCGGATAGATTGGCGATTCTTTATGCTCCTCAATTAAAATTTACTCGACAGGGTGATCCCCTTATCCGCGTCGGTTTAATGGAAGGACGAAAGACGATTCGTTTTACACCTGATCGCCAGATTCGTGTGCTACCACAGGGTGAAGGCGGTCCCGAGATTTTATTACCCGGCAACATCGAGTACACTGTTAAGATTTCCAAAGCCCGTGCCGGTAAGTATTCCCATGCCTTGATTGTCGCGCGCTTATCCATCGAAAACCGGGATAAAATAAAGAACGTGCAAAAGACCTGGCTAAGCCGAGGCTTTCAGACCGATCGTATTGAGGTCGGAGGTTTATTTGCGGTGAATGGTAAAGTTTTTGATTCCCGAACGATTCTAATTGGAATTTCGGGGGTGAAAAATAGGAAGAAAGTTACCCAGTTAAAAAGAAAGTTAGAGGAAAAATATGGTATTCGAGGCAGTATTCATTCTGAACTTGAGACCTACCCCGGCGGCGAGATAACGATTAGTGGGAAAGGTATTCAGGCTAAAATATCCAATCAAAATACGTTGTGGATTGCGCCGAAATCGAGCGATGACGAAAAGATTCGATATCGTATTCCAAAGATTGCAAAGTCCTACGGTAAAGGTTTTGAAACCCGAACCTACACAGGGACTCTTATTTTCGCTCCAGACAGAAAAGGAAAACTCATCGCCATGGTGAGCCTTGGCGCAGAGCGTTTGCTCAAGGGTGTCGTGCCCTCAGAAATTTTTGCCTCCGCACCAGCACCCGCCTTAAAAGCCCAAGCGATTGCCGCCCGAAATGAAATTTTTAGTTCCATCGGTGTTCGAAACTTAGCCGAGCCTTATATGCTTAGATCCGATGTGATGGATCAAGTCTACACCGGTGTTGGCAGGGAAGACCGAAGGACGAGCGCGGCTGTCGAAGCAACGCGCGGAAAGGTGATGTTCTACGGGAAGAAAATTATTGAGGCCTTTTATAGTTCTAATTCTGGCGGCTTTACGGAGAATAACGAAAACGTATGGGATATGGAGCCCTTACCTTATTTACGTGGCAAACCCGACGCGCCCTCCAAAAGCGTACCCGCTTTTTTGAAAGATGGTGTACAAAACGCAGAACTCGCCCGTTTCCTCAACGCGGACTACCCCGCCTATTCTAAAACCTCGCCGGTGGGCAGTGCGAAGCATTATCGATGGAAGAAAAGCGTTCCCATCGAAAAGGCAACAACATGGCTCAAAGCGCATGGACGAAACATTGGATCCATTCTTTCGATTAAGATATTGAGTCGTGGAATAAGCGGACGCGTTAAGCGATTAAAGCTACAAGGAACCAAAGGCAGCACAATCGTTGAAAGAGAACTAAATGTACGACGCATGTTCGGCGGCTTGAAAAGCGGTTTATTCACCTTCAATGCAAAAAAGAAGAAGGGTCTTATTCAATCGGTGTCCTTCGTTGGCGCCGGCTTTGGTCATGGTGTAGGGATGTGCCAGACAGGAGCGGCAGGAATGGCGCAAAAAGGCGCAAGTTATAAGCGTATTTTAAAGCATTATTATTCAGGTATCACAGTAAAGAAACTTTACTAAAAAAGGACTAGGAGCAAGGATTGCGAAAACTCATTTTAGAAAAGAAAACCTTAATAGGGTTATTTATTTTAGTAGGCGGAGTTACTTTTAGTGAAGCCTCCTACGCACAAGAATTCACATCAGGGATTCGACCGGGCGGTATGGGCGATGCATTCACGGCCGTCGCCGACGGTACGGCAGCGATATACCATAACCCGGCCGGCAGCGCGCGATCGGTGATGTATGCGCTAGAGGCAAGTTATGAATATACGCCCACGGGAAATGTTCTTGCCGCATCCATTGTGGATAGCAAAACCAATCCCCAGCTTTCGGCAGGTCTTGGTTATAGCTACTTTTTCGCACGCGACTCCGAAGTTAAAGGACACGATATTCGTTTAAGTCTTGCTATTCCCATTGTTCCCGACAAAATTTCGGTTGGTGTTGGCGGTCGTTATTTAATCATTGGCGATACGCAAAAAATTGAAAATGAGGCAGGCACACGCGTTGATACAGACGTTGAAATACTAAATGGGTTTACTTTAGACGCCGGTATTATGATCAAATTAGCTCCCCAATTTCATATTGGCGTTGCGGGTCAAAATCTTATCGACCAATGTAATCGCGTGGATTGTAAGAGCATTGCACCGACGATTATTCAGGGCGGCGTCGGTTTTACTACCGAAGATGGATTGATTATTTCTGGAGATTTCGGAGCCGATCTTAGCTCTGGTCCAGAAGTCGGTATCGAGTTTGGCGTGGGTGCAGAATACCTAATTTCCGTTGTTCCAGTTCGCGTTGGTTTTTTTAGAAAGGGCGTCTCAGAAACCAACTGGGTCACCTTTGGTGGAGGCTGGCGATCGAAGGCGGCCGGTATTGATGTCGGCATGAAACTCAATTTGGACGACACTTCGGTCTTCCAAACCGGCGGTTCTATCTCGGTCTATTTCTAATGGAAGCGCGCGTACGAAAAGCACTTAAGCTCGCTCAAGTTCGCCCCGAACTGGAATGGGATAAAGACATTTTTAGCACTGCCGTCTTGGAAAATCTTGGTGGTCACGCGTCTTTACGGATCTATTGGCGTATCCAATCTCCGTCCATTTTTCGAGGCGATGACTCTCTCATTGCAATGGTTCTGCCCCTTGAGGGCGCCCTGGGGAGTGATGAGGGCGCGTCCCAATCGGACCCCACACCCGTGGAGTTACCCTTTGTTAGCGTTCAAAAGTATCTCAAGACAATTGGTATTCGTGTTCCCGAAATTGTGTTTATCGACATGAATCTGGGCGTGCTTTTGCTTGAAGATTTGGGAACAACGATGTTTGAAAATCGCGTTCTCGATGAACCCGATGCGGTCGAGGATTTATATAAGGAAGCGATCGATTTTCTTGTCGATTTTCAGAATAAATCGATGGCCGACAAGACGAAAAGTTGCCTATGTTGGTCAAAATCCTTCGACAAAACATTGCTTGAATGGGAGCTTGAACATTATATAGAATGGGGCGTGGACGCGATCAAAGAAGGCGACTTTTTTGAGGGAATACGAAACGATATTAAAGAACGATTTAGTAAACTCGCAGAAGATTTATGTGCCCTTCCTCAAGCCTTGGTCTTTCGTGACTATCAATCGCGAAACATTATGTGGAAAAAAGACGAATGGGTGGCCATTGATTTTCAAGATGCCCTACAAGGTCCCTATATTTACGACTTGGTCGCCTTGCTTCGCGATTCCTACATCGAGCTCGACCCAGAAATGGTGCGCCGACTTGTTGATTATTATGCGGACCAAAAGTTGCCATGGACCCTCTCAAAGGAAGAGATTCACGTCGCCTTTGATATGCAAAGTCTGCAACGCAAATTGAAAGATACAGGCCGTTTTGTCTATATCGATAAAGTTAAAGGCAACGATAGTTTCTTGCAGTATTACGATCCCTCGTTGGCCTATGTAAAAAACGCATTGAAGAATCTACCTTTTAAAGACGATCCGGTGTGGAACAAAATCGTACAAAATGGCTAGACTATTTGGCCACGCGCCCGGAACGAAAGTGCGGTCGCTACGCACCTAGTCCTAGCGGCGAACTTCATCTCGGAAATTTACAAACGGCAATTTTAGCCTACCTGCAATGTCGCGCTATGGGCGGCGTTTTCGTCATGAGAATGGAAGACGTGGATGCAAAGCGCGTCGTGCCGGGCAGCGCCGAGGGTATTCTTGGGGACTTAAAAACAATACAGATCAGATGGGATGAAGGTCCCCAAATCGGCGGCCCTTACGGTCCCTACGTGCAATCACAAAGAAGCGATATTTACGAAAGTGCGCTTCTTTTCTTAAAAGAAAAAGGCCTTCTTTTTCCTTGTTTTTGCACACGCAAAGAAATTAAAATCGCGGCCCAAAATGAACCAGGGAAAACAATCGTCTACCCTGGAACCTGTCGAGACCTAAGTTTAGATGAGCAAAAGGAGAAAGGAAAAACGCGCTCTCCTTCGTGGCGTTTTCGTGTACCCGATACCAAGATTAAGGTCCAAGATCGGCTATGTGGGGCTTTTTCTTCAAATCTAAAAACCGATGTTGGTGACTTCGTTCTCAAACGCGCAGATGGTATATATTCTTACCAAATTGCGGTTGTCGTAGATGATATATTAATGGGCATTAGCGATATCGTGCGCGGAGAAGATCTCCTCGAATCCATACCTCGACAAGGCGTTCTATTTCAAGCCTTAGAAACGCCTCGCCTGCCCAACTTTTGGCATGTCCCTTTGTTAAAAAATAAAGAGGGCGAAAAATTATCAAAACGTAATGATTCCGCTGGCCTGGCGAGGTATTTAGAAAAACACTCGATCGAGGACCTATTTGACTTCTTTTGCGAAAATCTCGGTGTTCCCAAAGGCAGCTTGTTTCACCAGAGATCGCTTGAAGACCTCTTTTTTCTGCTGCGGTAAAATTGCGCTATCACTAAGAACGTTGAAGTAAAAAGACCCCCAGTCCATTCCACCAACCCTCTTGAGTTTGATTGCCATCTAGTTCGATTTCCCATTCGATCTCAAAATCCATTTCTTCGATCGCATCTCGGGTGGCCTTTTGGATCGCAGGATCGTTCCAGTCATCAACGAGGATAACTGCCTCGTCAGCAAGTAATGTATTGACGGCGAGGATGTGATCTCTCGTTGCTTTGTAGGAATGATCTCCATCATAAAAGTAAACGCCAATATTATCAGGTACGAGGTTTTTTCTAAACATTTCCTCGGAACGCATATGATGAAAGGTAACCTTTGCCGACTCAGATTCATACCTGTTCAGATTATCATATAGAGCTCTTTTTGCCTTAAAACCCCAACCCGTAAATTTGCCATGGAAGCGAAACTTATCACAAGCAACACAATTCTTGCCTTGGTTATGAATCGCCGCTGAGCAAATCGTCAACCCTTTCCATGTACCAATTTCAAGATATGTTTGCTTTTCCTCCATATGACCCACGAGTTTATTTAAAAGCGTACAGACCCGCGGCGTCGACATTCCCTCTACATCGACCAAATGTTTGGCGTTTTCGAAATATTTATTCTCTTCTATAATTTGTTGCACGAAATTCACTAGAATTCCTCCTTAGGACTAATTGTTAGGTGTTTAAAGTAAAAGTCATCGTTTGAAAGTTCCCCAACGTCCAATACTATTGCGTGGAGCATTCCTGTCATTCCCGGGATTGTGTTATTTCCCAAATCCCAAAACCTTAGTCCCTCAATTTCTTCGTCACCAGGGATAAAGTTTACGTGGAAATTTCCCACAAAATCGGGTCGTACGGTGACGGTGTTGCTATTATCACAATATGTATCTTCCCCCAGGAAAAGACTCTGCATTTCGATGATTGCTATTGCTTCGTTCGCATTCGTATCTTGCGTTATATAAAGCCTACCGGAGGGACTAAATACACCTCCTTGGACTCGACTTATCTGAAAACCGAGATCAATTTCTCCACAGTATTTTATCGACTGAGGAATACCGCTTGAATTCGTTGGAATTTGGTACCTGTATAATTTATTGTCATTGAACTTGGAACTATACCAAAATCCGCTTAAAGGATCTCTTGCAACCCAAGACATTCGTTTTTTATTTGCGATTGATTGAGGTCCTTCAAGAATCTTGAGTACCTTATGCGTTTTGGTGGAAAAGGGGCGTGAAAATCTATCTTGTCGGATCGCGCCAATTGCGGTGTTTTTCGATGTACCACCATCAGGTGAGAGCGCTATGTAAACCCAACCATTATAATAATCAATGCCACCGGGATGGCGATAACCTGGCTCAAATACGCCTTCAATATAGTCATTCGAATTAATATCGTTCATTCGGTGTTTCTCAAATCTCGCGAATCTAGAGGTTTTGTCGCACCCGAAGAAACAAAATGGTGTATAGCTACTCGTTGCAAACCAATGCGTATTATTGTGTGTGACGCCCTGCATACCATTGGCGAAATCGTATGACCTATCGAAGGGATAATCTTGTTCTTCGAACGCCGTAGGTAAATCTGTACAATTATTACCTTCACAGGGCGAATTAATGAACAAAGAACGGGTGGTTGTTGGAATACAAAAATTATACGAAGCCAGGAAGGAAACTTGATTATCGTACGCATAATTAAAACTACAACTGTATTCAGAAACATTCATTGTTGTGAATGGATTGTCATTTACTATAACTCGAAACTCTCCCGTTCCACTGTTGTTCCAATATCTTGAATTTCGTGGATACCTGGTGGGAGTACCCCAAAAAAACCAAGTATATCCGCCAGGATCTATAAATGGGTTGGTCCCTGATAACGTCGTACCGAAGGTATCCCACATGTCGGTGCCGTCTCGTCTCGCTTGTATTTTTATGAAAACATTCGACTTTGAATGAATGCCTTCAAAAACTTGTTGGTCGAATTTGTTGTTTCTAAATTCGCCGTTTGGTGGGCCCGTGATGCATCCCATTACCAGTAGAGTAAGTAAAGTATAGTAAAGTAAAGTAGTCTAGACATAGGATTGCCGATGAAGAAGCGTTAGGCTATGGCGACGCTTGATCTATGTAAAACGAATGTCAAGACGTGTCCAGTATCAATACTCATCGTCTCATAACTCTGCCTACAAGATCAGGCTTTTCAAAATAAATCCCGCCGAAAATGATCACACTAGGGAAGGCCTCAATATTGTTCGAATTATTTATCGCTTTTGGTGTGAGTAAATTAATTGTCCAGGATCAATTCCTTTGGAGAGATATTATCAAATGTTGGGTATCTAATTATTGAGGTGTTAAGGCCCATAATTGTAGCGCCCTTGAAAGTAGGGATGTACTTTAGGGCTGGTAGGACCGTTTTGTTTCTCATGGAAATCGGCGACCGTTGAGCGACATTGATCTTGGCAATTCAACGCGAGATATTGTCAAATGTTGGGGATCTAATTAATTAAGCGGCATCTCCATTTTTGTAAACTTCATTGCTTAATACTTCCTTAACTAAATGTGGTGCGCTGATTTTCCTCCATCGTTTTTCGGCCATGTCCAAGAGCTTAAAAACCATCATCAACGCTTTGATTCGACTTCCCTACCCTTTAGTAACCCGTTGATGCAATCGTACCGTCGCAAACGCAGAGCGCGCAGCCTACCCTTGGGGTATTCGATCGCATTTGTACTTTGAATATGTTTCCAATGCGCAGCTGGAAAGTCGAAAAAGGCAAATAGTCGGTCGAGGTTTTTAGTAAGGTTGTTTACGGATTTGGGATATTTGTCTTCGTACATTTCGTTGAGGTCGTGGATCGATTCTTCAGCATCTTTCTTCGACTCGGGGGCCATGATTTCATGCGCCCTGAAAGAAGTGCCCTCGGGGTGCAACATTTGCTTGGCTCGAGGCTGACTACGTTTGGGGAGTTTATCCAAAACATTTCCCAATTTGTGCACCCAGCATCGCTGTTGTTGGCCAAACATCTCGGACCGCTAAGCCCAAAGCTCCGTCTCCGATAGCCAATTTTCGAGGTTCTAAATCGCGTCGTTTTAGGTCGCGTAAAAGGTCTGACCAGCTTTCACTGCTTTCTCGAAACCGTCCTCGACTGCGATCAACTCTTTGCTTCCATCTTCGCGAGCCCCCATCAACACCAGGGTACAAAGCCTTTCCAAACGAACCCTAAAATAGATACCATCTGCCCAAATATAGACGAATTGTTTTCCCTCAAATCGTTGGTTCTTAAAGGCAGCATATTCGTCCTTCGAAACCTTAGTGAGACGCGATATCGTGGCACTCGAGCTTGCTACACCCGTTCCAAACAGCGAAGCTAGACCTTCAGACATGGTGCCTTGAGCCTTTGGCGAAAAGGTAAAAATCACCGGGCGATAAACCACGAAGATAATACAGGAATAACCTCGGCTACATTTGGCGATTTTCGCACGCTCCGAAGGGAAGTCCCATTGGGGGATGTAGGGAGGAAGGATTTTACTCATAAAGTTTTCGTGCTCTTTCTCGAACTATATTATTCAAAACGGATCTTACTTCAGTCCGTACTTCTTCTTCGTTTTCTGTCAATCTCAATATGGCGCACGTTTGCCAAGAGCACTTCAAGGCGAACGTATCCTTCCCGATGACAGTCGGGTGTCATTGTTTAATAGTTATTAAACCTAATGTGCTGCTTTTTTTTGATTTTTCAACTGATCCCCAACTTTCAGTAATAACGCTTGTTTTAGGTTCTACCAAGATCTAAGACAGAGATTTACAAGAGGTCCAGACGCGCTACAATCAACCTATGAGTGATTCGTTTTTTAACATACCTGTGCCCGACTATTTATCCGCGTTAATGGAGCGTGAGTCCGACGAAATTGAAACGATCCTAGCCCGTCTCCCCGTTGAGCAAAAAGATTCGATTACCCAACGCTTGGTGGACTTGGTTGCCCATAAGCAAAAACAAATTGATGGCATGGTGGCCATTGGTTCAGCATTTAGTAACTCTTTGCGAACCGAAGATTTGCTTCAAGTGATCATGGAAAAAATCACTCTATTAATGCACGCAGAGCGCTCTACTCTTTTTGTTTTAGACGCCGCCAATGACGAATTATGGAGCGTGATTAGCCAGGGAATGGGTAATATCGAAATTCGTTTGCAGGTCGGCGAGGGCATCGCTGGCTGGGTCGCAAAAGAGCGTGAGTCGGTCAATATTTGCGATGTGTATAAACACGAAAAATTCCAAAAATCCTTTGATAACGACAGCGGTTTTGAGACCCGAAATATGCTCTGTCAGCCCGTTTATAGCGCTGCGTCAAATCCTGTTTCTTTAAGTGGGGCATCTCAAAAAGAAGTCATCGGTGTCGTGCAGGTGCTCAATCGAAAAGATGGCGCCTTCGATGAGGAGGATGAATACCTCCTTGCTGCGATTTGTGGGCAGGTCTCCATCGCACTTGAAAATAGTAAACTCTACACCGATATTCTAAAGAAGAATGAATCCCTCAGGGAAATGACAACCCAGCTGGCGGCCAAAGTCGACGAGCTTGATTTACTGGTTGAGGTTGAACGCATTGCAAATCAATCGACCTCGATGGATCAAATGATCGGCGCGCTTATTGAAAAGACCTGCAATGTTTTTCGTTCCGCAGGCGTTTTTCTCACCCTTAGCGATGTGGAAAGCTCCTGCGTTCA
Organism: Myxococcales bacterium; assembly: GCA_026988815.1. Taxonomy (GTDB): domain Bacteria; phylum Myxococcota_A; class Bradymonadia; order Bradymonadales; family Bradymonadaceae; genus CALJNB01. The sequence continues at coordinate 39,183 of JALSKP010000431.1, forward strand.
TCAATTCGTTCCAAGCCTTGATCCGGTCCCGACCAAACAACGCATTAAAAATAAAGTGTGTATTGGTCAAAACCTTATTCAAAATGTGGAAGGCATGATTTGCCAGTCCGATTCGATTTCTCCAGAACTCGTTGCCTTGATGCCTTTTACGATTTCCTCTGTCGCGGGCGTCCCGCTTTTCGACGAGATTGAGAACACATGCATCGGTGCCCTTCAGGCCATCCACACCAACAATTCCGGCGAACAATTTAGCGAAGACGAACTCAAAATTCTCAACATTATTGGCTCACGCATCGTTGCCGTCATTCGAGCCCAAAAGCAACGAGAAGAAATCGAGAAAAACAATCGTATGGCATCGATGGGGCAAATGCTTTCGGGTATTATCCACGACATTAAAAATCCGATCTCGATCATATCCGGTTATGTGCAACTGATGGCACGCAATGAGGATATCGAAAAAAGAAAAGCCTTTGCGAAAACGATTAAGAGCCAGTTTGGGCTCCTGGACAAGATGACGAGGGAACTTCTCGATTACGCGAAAGGGCAAAGCTCTTTATTGCGGACAAAAATTTTTATCGGTGATTTTTTTGACGATTTTGAGGAGCTTCTTTCGATGGAACTTTCCTCACGTGGCATCGAGCTCCAACTCGACATTCACTACCGTGGCGTGATCATTGCTGATTCCTCAAAATTACAACGTAGTATTTTGAACCTTGCTAGAAATGCCGCTGACTCCATGCCCGAAGGTGGAACATTTTCTATTCGTGTTGAAGAAGATGGAGATGATATTGTGTTCCAATTCCAAGATTCGGGTCAGGGGATTCCCCTCGAGATTCGAGAAAAATTATTCGACGATTTCGTGACTTCTGGAAAAAAGAACGGCACCGGACTTGGACTTGCGATCGTGAAAAAAATTGTTGAAGAACATCAAGCAAGCATTTCCTTTGAAAGTGTACTCAATAAGGGCACTACCTTTTTCATCCGTCTTCCCAAAGGTCTTTCATGAAACCTCTTAACGTTTTTCTTCTCCTCTTTTTTCTTGTTCTCAGTGCCTGCGACGAAACGAGGGAAAAGCAGGAACCTGTTCGCTCGCCGGTTGTCGAGGAAGTGAAGAAAGGCGCCGAAAAAGTACCCCAAAAAAAGGTTGAAATCGAGGTTGAAGTTCGTCGTGAAATCACAGATCCGAATGCGTTAAAACGTGGAAGCGATGAGCAAATCCAACTTTTGGTCCAGGCAAAATCCGCTTTATTTAACGATGATTGGGATAAGGCAGATGCTATTTTTGAAAAAATAGTAAAAACGGAGCCTTTATCCGGCGAAAAAATCACAGCCTATATTGCGCTCGCCAATAGCTACCGCGATTCTAAGAAACCCAAAAAAGCAGTCGCCTTGCTCAAGGAGCTTTCCCTCTTAGGGGAAAAGATAGCCGAAGTTCAATTCGTCCTTGCAAGGTCTTACGCAGAGCTTGGAGAGAGTACGGCATCCATCAAAGCCTACGAATATACGATAAAAATTCAACCCGATTATTTACAAGCTATCGTCGAATTGGCAGGCGCCTATTTAAAGGCGGGTCGAAAAGAAGAATCCGAAAAAATGTTTTATGAGTATGAGAAGAAAATTCACAATTACTCAAAAGTCCTAGAGTCGGACGTGGCGACGAAAGAAGAACAATTGCAGGTGATTGATGTCTTCAATTTCCTCGACGATGAGCGCGCGAATAAAGCCATCGTGCATGCGTTGGGTTCTCGATACCCAGACGTTCGCGAATCGGCAATTTCCCTCGTTCGAGATTTTCGTTTGAGCGATTCTAAAATCGTGTTGGATAAGTTAAAACAAATTAAAGATGAAGATCCCGATTTGCGGGTTCGCATGATGGCAAAAGATGCGATTCTGCTCATCGGAAAAAAATAAGCAGTGGCAATAAAATGAAAGAATATGATGTAATTGTTCTAGGGAGTGGACCGGGTGGCGAGGGCGCGGCGATGACCTGCGCGAAGGCCGGTAAATCGGTTGCCATTATCGATAAAAGCGAAGAGGTCGGCGGAGGATGTGTGCACTGGGGAACGATTCCCTCAAAGACCCTTCGTCATATGATTTGGCGATATCAGATGATGAAACAAGATCCCATTTTCTCGACGTGGGGAAAGGAAATCGAATTTCAAGATTTGGTCGATCGCGCCAAGACCGTCATCACCAAACAATCCAATATGAGAAGCGCGTTTTACGATCGTAATAAAGTGGATTTTTACGATGGTCATGGGTCCTTTATCGACGCCCATAAAATTGCCGTGAAAGGCCCCCACGGCAGCGAAATTATCACCGGTAAAAAAATCGTTATTGCGGTCGGGACACGTCCTTATCGACCCGCTAATATCGATTTTACAGATCCTCGAATTCGAGATTCAAATACTATTTTATCTCTTCCCGAAACGCCCTCGTCGATAACGATCTACGGGGCAGGTGTTATCGGATGTGAGTACGCTTCTATTTTTCGCGCCTTGGGTTGTAAGGTAAATTTAGTAAACACACGTGATAAATTATTGTCCTTTCTGGACGATGAAATCGTCGATGCGCTTTCCTATCATCTTCGTGATAACGGGGTTCTTATCCGTCATAATGAGGTTTACGATAAGGTAGAGACTAGCGAAGATTGCGTGGTCCTGCATTCTAAATCTGGCAAGCAATTAAAGAGCGAATACTTCCTTTGGGCCAACGGACGAACCGGAAATACGGATACTCTCAATCTCTCCGCGATCGATTTGGAAGCCAACTCTCGCCAACAACTCAAGGTGAATGAGAACTATCAAATTATCAAAGGTGACGATGACGCCACCACGCTGGATCACATTTACGCGGTTGGCGATGTTATCGGTTTTCCAGGACTCGCCAGCGCCAGTTACGATCAAGGTCGATTTGCGGCAACCCATATTGTCGATGGATGTTGTGACCGACGTTTGGTGGATAATATTCCCTCGGGCATTTATACCATTCCCGAGATTAGTTCGATCGGTCCGACCGAGGCCGAGCTCACCGAGCAACGCGTGCCTTATGAAGTCGGTCATGCGATGTTTCGAAGCCTTGCCCGTGCCCAAATTGTTGACGTTCGTGTGGGGATGTTAAAAATTCTATTCCACCGAGAGACCTTTGAAATCCTAGGCATTCATTGTTTTGGGTATCAGGCCGCCGAGATTATTCACATCGGTCAGGCGATTATGTCGCAAGAGGGCGCCGGAAACGATTTACGTTATTTCGTCAACACGACCTTCAATTATCCGACGATGGCTGAAGCTTACCGTGTGGCCGCCTACAATGGTCTAAATAGATTGTAGTCTATTTTACTTTTTTATTTCGATGAGGATTTTACCAAAGTGCTTGCCGCCTTCCATATGTCTAAAGGCATCGATGGCGTTTTCAAAAGAAAATCGGTCGCTGATAACAGGCCGAATATCGGTTCTTTCAAGATGTGAAATAAGCTCTTTCTTTATGACCCACGATGATGCCTTGGATGCGAATTTGGCGCATGAGTATGGGAATGAGATTCACCTCGCTTTGCACACCCGATAGAACGCCAATCATGGCAATCGTCCCGCCGACGCAAACGGCCTTTAACGATTGCTCCAAGGTTCCCGCACCTCCGACTTCAACGACGATATCCACGCCCACACCATTGGTAAGCGTCTTTACTTCTTTTCCCCAGTCTTTGTTGCTCCGATAGTTAATAAGTTCATCGGCGCCCAAGGCCTTGAGTCGCTCTAGTTTTTTATCCGAACTTGAGGTCGCAATAACGCGCGCGCCTAAACTTTTGGCAAGTTGAAGGGCGGCGATTGAAACGCCCCCGCTTCCTTGAACGAGAACACTATCGAGTTTATCTCCGCTTTTTAGCGCTGACCACGCGCTAAGGGTTGCACAGGGCAAGGTCGACGCTTGGGCCAGGGTCCAGTTTTTCGGGGGTCGCAGAAGGGCGCGTTCTGGTAGGACCATCGATTCGCGAAGCGTGCCATCGAGCGGGCCTCCCAAGGTTTGGGAAAGTTTTTCTTTCGTCGGAAGTCCCGTTTCGTAGTTGGAAAAAAAACTGGGAATAGCGACATCGCCGACCTTCCACGCTTTCACAGCAGAACCGATTTCGATGATCGTTCCGGCAGCGTCCGAACACGGAATGAGGGGTAAGGGCTGGCGAGGATTATAGAGTCCTTTTACCATCAATAGATCTCGAAAATTTAGTGAAATGGAGTCGATTTCCAACCGAACCTCGTCCTCCCCTAAGGGCAGGCGATCACGTTCTGCGCGTTTCAAATTATTTACTCCAAATTCGCTTTCGATCTGATAGATTTGCATGATAAACCTGAGTGTCCTGAGAAATTTGGAAATTATCATGAACCCATCCATCCCAAAAGAACCAACGGCCGAAGAGCCACTAATTGTTGCCGGCGCCGGTTTGGCGGGCTCCTTGATGGCGCTTTATCTAGCGCGACGGGGTTATTATGTTGATATTTACGAACGCCGTCCCGACTCTCGAGATGCCGAATTTCTTGGCGGTCGCAGCATCAACTTGGCCCTGTCGACGCGCGGATTAAACGCGCTTGAGGGCGTGGGCTTAAAGGACAAAATTCTTGAAAAATGCATTCCGATGCATGGCCGTTTGATCCATAAAATGAATGGCCAGACGGAGCTTCATCCCTACGGAAAAGAGGGTCAGTTTATCAACTCGGTCGAACGTCGTCATTTAAATGAGGTATTGATGAACGCCGCTGATGCGCACGACCATGTTAATTTTCACTTCGAAAAAAAGGTTGTTAACGTAGCCTTGGCCGATGGTTCTCCGATGGTTGAGGACATGCAAAGCGGCGAAATTTCAACGGTAAAAACGCGTTATCTTTTTGGCGCTGATGGTGCTTTTTCGGCGGTTCGAGGCGCACTTCAAAAAACGGGTCGTTTCAATTATGCGCAAGATTATCTATCGCACGCGTATAAAGAGTTAACGATTCCTGCCGGTCCCGATGGAAGCTGGCTCATGGAAAAAAACGCTCTTCATATTTGGCCTCGCCATGACTTTATGTTGATAGCCTTACCCAATTTGGATGGCTCATTCACGGTCACTTTGTTTCTTGCTTATGAGGGTGAGCATAGTTTTTCAAAGTTGCGCAGTGAAGGCGCGGCGATCGCGTTTTTTGATACCTTTTTTAAAGACGCGCTAAAATTGATGCCAAATTTCGAGAAGGATTTTTTCGACAATCCAAGGGGTGATTTGGTGACGATTAAATGCTCACCTTTTCATTATACAGATCAAGTGCTTTTGATCGGAGACGCGGCGCACGCTGTGGTTCCTTTTTATGGCCAGGGTATGAATGCCTCTTTTGAAGATTGTTTTTTAGTTGATCGCTTACTCGATTCTCTGGCTCCAGATTGGGGCGAACTTGGGCGACAGTTTTCCAAAGAGCGCAAAGCCGATGCGCATGCGATTGCAGATTTAGCGATCTACAACTTTTTAGAAATGCGCTCGAAGGTCTCTAATAAGAATTTCCTTTTGAAGAAAAAAGTCGACAAGCAATTGCATAAGTGGTTCCCCAAAAAATGGATTCCGCTCTATAGCATGGTCACCTTTTCGAATATTCCTTATGCTCAAGCGCGCGAGCGAGCGACACGTCAGGATAAAATTCTACGTAAGGCGGGCTGGCTTATTTTCCTTCTTATCGCGTTCTTCTTTTTTAGCGCAATCGTTTTCGGCCGCACGTTTTTGCTCTAGAACAAACACCCTACGTAAAAAGCACAGGTATTTTAGGCGTTCGCAACTGGGCTACAATTGAATTCGTGTCTCTTTGGCATTGTAAATATTAGGACGACTTGGCTTTTAAACATCTGAAACAACGAAGGCATATGTCTATTGGTTTCCTTGGTCAGAAATACTTTTTTTTTTCAGAGCGTGGTTCAAGTGACCAGGATTAGAACTGAGCGGAAAGCCCCAGTGTTGGAATAAAGGGCAAACCCTGGACGGGCCGACTTTCGGTGAAGTCGTAATTATATCTTACACCCTCTTCATTGGCTTGATTGTAGACGTTTTGAATATCCAAATAAGCGCCCAAAATCCATGAATCAAAAACGAACTTTTTATCGATGCGTAAATCGAGTTGATGAAAGGTCGCCGCTCGCTCGGAAAATGGCTGCCCCTGAATGCGTTGATATTCGTTAGCATCGGAATTGAAGACCCCGCCAATAACCGGCGTTTGTGGATTGCCCGTCGTTAGACGGAATCGAGCCGAGATATCCCAGTTTGCAGGAAGGTTGTATCCAGCGACCAAGGTCAGAATATGAGTTTGATCGAATTGGTAGGTATCATAATTTCCCGTCAGCGCGTTCAATCTTTCGGACCGACTTAGCGTGTAGGCTAGCCAACCAAAAAAACGATTATGAGGGTAGTGGCGAATCAACACTTCGCCGCCGTATGCCCGACCCTCACCCTCGCTCACAAAACGCAGCGGCCGAAGCTCGCCGTTCTTTTCAACCTGGCGATCGGTGGGAACAATAAGGTCAAACATGTCGCGGTAGAAAAGCGTCACGTCAAATTCCAAATACTCGCTTGGTTTGTACTCCCCACCGATTGCGTACTGCACTGCTTTCTCTGATAAGACCTCTGGATTTCCAAAGTCTTCCGATTCGCTTCCATCCACCGGAGGTTGTGTAAACAATCCCGCACCGCCCTTAACTGTAAACTTGTCAACTAAATCCCAACGCAAAGAAAGCCGAGGTGATATTACCGTATCTTTAAGTTGCCCGTAGTGATCGATACGAACACCGGGAACGAGAAGTAGCTTTTTATCAAACAAAGAAATTTCGGGTTCAAGATAGGCGGCTGGCATAATGAAACTTGGGGTCTGGGTGGATTGGATCCCATTTTCCCCGAAGTTTGGCGTAGCGTTATTACCGCCTTGTTCGTTCTCCGAAAAAGCCGGAATCGAAAATTTGACCTTGGCTTTTCTAAGCGCGTTATCGATTCCCAATCGCAAGCTGACCTCGTCGCTAAATTTGATACGCATATCGTCGCGAATTTGAGCGACAATAAAATCGTTTTCAAGGAACAAACTATTTCCCGCATCAAAGGCGGTTTCACTCACGCCAAAGGAAACCATGAATTTATTCTCGATGGGATAACGCGGATTCCATTCCCACTTAATATTCCCTCGGTGGAAGGAGTTACCAAATTTGACGCCTGTCGCTTCGAATTCGCGCGTCCCTTGAGGATCATCTTTTGGAAAAAGAATATCAAGCTTATCATCAGATCCGTAGATCATCAGTTCCAAGGTATGGTCTTGGATGCCCTTATAGGTAAGCCATCCTTGGTAATCATAATAGCGCGGGAAGACCGTTATATCGGGACCGTCATCGGGCAAAAGAAGGGGAAGAAAAACGTCAAAATAACTACGACGCCCCGAGATCGCGAAACTGAGATCCTCTGTAATGGGGCCTTCCAATAAAACCGATGTATCGAGGATATCGACATCGACCATTCCATGAATGCGATCCGTTTTTGGAGATCGCGTTGAGAGGTCAATAATCCCCCCCGTCGCACGTCCGAAGTAGGTGCTAAAGTTGCCCGGGAAAAATTCTAAAGAATCGATCATTTCCGAATTAATCACCGCAGGCCCACCAAGGAAATGGTAGACGAGGGGGATGTCATCGCCATCGATTGAAATTTTAGTATCTTGGGGCGCCGCTCCGCGAACAACGATAAGACCGCTCACAAAGGGTGCTCTTGCCACACCCGGTAGATTCTGAACCACACGGACAATATCGTTTCCAGTACCCGGAATACGACGCACTTCTTCCAACCCAATTTTCCTTCTAGATATTTCTGTGCGTGTCTTCTTCGCCTTCGTTTCGACGGTGTATTCATCGTAGTACTCGGCTTGAATCGAATAAGTGCCCTCTGTAATTTCGCCTTTTTTTACCTGAATCACCGTCGAGGAGTTAAAATAGCCTTCTGCTTCGAAGGAGACGGTATACTCTCCATTCTCGATTCCGCGGAACCCAAAGCGACCATCGGATTTGGTAAACCCTTCAACGATTGCTTTCTCAACCCCCTCGGAAAAAAGTTTCACGGTGATGCCAGGCAAAGGTTTTCGCGTTCCCGATTCCTGCACTCGCCCGACAACATTTACGGCTCTTGCCATGACCTTATAATCGATCTCGGAAACCTTTCCTGCCGGTAATTCCACCTCTGATTTATAGTCTTGGTATCGCTCCACTCTAACTTCGATGCTGTACGTTCCAGGCGGAATGTTTCCAAATTCAAAGCTTCCATCAGCCGCTGTTTTTGAAGACGCTTCTGGGAGGGGATCGTAATCACCACCTAAGTATTTGATCTGAACAAATGCATTTACCGCTTTACCGCTCTCTGAGTCGATGACTTTTCCCTTTAAAGTTGCCGGTAGAATGGGCATCGAAAAATCGATAGTAAACGATAATACTACCGCGGAGGGAATATTGTTAATTTCTGCGGGTTCGAATTCAAACTGCTCTGCGGCTTTCTTCGCCGACTCATCGAGTCCATGACCCAGTCTTTCTAAGATCTCGACCTTCTCGACTTTTCCGGTCGCAGTGAGGGTCAAACGTAGTTTTACTTTTCCTTCGATCTTATTGTCAATCGCGTCTTCGGTATATTCTGCTTCGACAGATTTTTTCAGTTTGGGACGTTTAGTAATCCTAACATCTCCTTTTTCTTGAGCCTGCAAGGATGGGAACTCAAAGGAGGTCGAGAAAAAGGTTAAAAGCACGCATCCAAAGATGAGGGTATTGGAAATCACATTTTTCATTGGGCCACCCCTGTCGCAAATAAAGAACGCTTTATCCAATCCACACCCAAACGGTTATCGCGAACGACGCTCCAGAGTTCAATCTCACAACCCTCGGTCGGGTCCGAACTTTTGAGGGCCGGACAACTCTCGATAAAGGCCTCTCCATTGGAAACTTCCTCGGATTGGCTTAAGTCTTTTAGGGGAAAGAAAAGCGTAGTCGAACGCAAAGCATCGAGATCTGTCGACCCGTCGAAATACAGTTTTCGAGGCGGATCAAATGAACCGAAAGTGGATAACCACTGGAAACCAAGGTTCTCTCTTTTCTCAGCTAAGAACTCCTCTTTTGACCCCTCAGGCGCGCGAGGAGTGTAAACCTGTATACTATCTTCGTTTATATTCGAATCGACCTCGTAGGAGAGTCCGATAAGAACCGGCGTAGATTCACCTTCGGGCAAAACATACCAATCCTTTTCAAAATCCTCAATTTGGGTGACCCAAGTATGTCCCGCGTCAAGCAAGGTCTGTTTATCTTTTTTCATGGGACGAATACGAAGCTCGTCGACGCGCGGATTTTCATCTGATTCTTGGTCGGCCCCTAACCAAAGATTCACCCGTTTGGACGCGACATGCTTTCGACCATTTTCTTCTATGCTCAGACGAATCGAAACCTCATATCCATCCTCGCAATGGACGGTTGGTATATTGACGGCCAGGTCTTCGCCCGCATCTTGGGCCGCGTTTTGAAGGGACTGGCAAATCGCGTTCAGAAAAACCTGAGGTGCGGGATACTTGAACACTGCCGTTTTTTTATTTCCCAGATCAAAATCCTCCAAGGGAATGTTGATCTGCGGCCCGTCTTGGGTTGTGTTTTCTGAAATCAGCGCCAGCAATTCCTCTTTGGTTAAAGGGCAGTCAAACTGGTCGACAGCATTGGTTCGAAAAGGACACCATTCCCATTTATAGGTTGCCTCTACGCCATCGGGAATGTGAACGAGCGCACTCAGTTCGCTTTCCATATTGGGACGAAGTTCTGGAGCACTGCTTTTTACCGCCATAATCCTAACTTTATTTACTAAGGCAAAAGGTTCGAAACGATCGCCTTGGCAAGCGCTAATCGTAAACAGGCATACGATAAAAAGAAGTGACTTCATTCTGATTCCTAAATATTTGTAATCGGCGTTTGGAATTGCTTTAGGGATATTAATATACCTGATTACTATTATTAAAAAGGTAAATCCTTCACCAGACCTGTCTTTAGGCGAATCTGGATAGTGCCTTGTCCTGAACCTGAATGATTGGATGAACCCTTGTCCGGTTATTACCCCTACCTTTCGAGAAGATGGATCACCGCAGGGCGTGTTTGGCACCCTACGATTTTACGCCCCTAAAATACGTGCTTTTTCTGTAAGGTGCTCATGCAATTCAAGATGGTGTGGAACGCCTACGATTTTGCCTTAAAAGAGGTATATATTATTTATTTACAAAGGGGACTCAGGCACGTGACCTGAGGGTTAACACCAGACATCATTGAATCGTAGGGTCGGCTTTAAATCGCATGGATAAAATTTAATCGTTTTTCCGGCCAAGGGAAAACAATAGACATTTGCCTTCGTTGTTTCAGATGTTTATAAGCCAAGGAGTATTATCACTCTAGGCAGTCGGCATGAAATATATTCTTCTAATGGTATTCGTTGTTTTAGCGGGGGCCTGCCAAGGCGAACGTTTTGAACCCTTCTCTTTAGTCAATAAAGTTAGAATTTTGGCGGTAAAAAGCAGCTCGCCGGAGCTCTTACCGAACAAGGAAACCGAGCTCAGTGCGCTCGTCTATATTCCCGAAGGCGTGAATGCGACCTATAAATGGGAATGGTGCCCCTTTCGTACCAACGCGGTAGATGAATTTAAATGTCCTCTTACCAAAGAAGAACTACTTGATTTGATCGCAAAAAATGCCCCCGACGATGGACCGATGTTTAACATTCCTTTGGAAGATTTTGACCTGGGGACTGGGGAAAAAGCGACCTTAAAATATCCAGCCCCCCAAATATTTCTTCTCGCTATTTGTCAGGGGATTCAAAATGCGGCCAAAGACGCTGGCGAAGATCTTGCGATCAATATTCCTACCATAGATTGTAAAGATGGTTACGAAATTTCAATTCGTTTGACGATTGAAGAAAAGGGGAAAAAGCACATCGCCTCAAAACGCGTCAATCTATGGTTGGGTTCCCAGCAAACCCAAGATTTGAATCCTAAGGTGCGCGAAATTCGAATTCGACCGAAGCGTCGAAACAAGCAGATGTTGCTCGATGCGGGGCATGATTGGGTCGCAGAAATCGAAGACTTCGAGAAAGACTGGTACGTTCTCCCCGAAGATGAGCCGACGCCGATTTTTCTTGGTGTCTCCTACGAACTTGATTCTTTCATTGATGAAGAAAGCATCCAAGTTTACGCCCGCCGCGCACCAGAGGGATCGGATTTGGAATTCTTGGAAGCCCAACGCGAAAATATGGAATTTCTCTGGTTGTCTACTTTTGGTTCTTTGGATCCCGACCGAGAACTTTACTTTAATACATCCACAGATCTTGAAGAACGTCGCGTGACCAAATTGTTTTTCCCCGTAAAAGATCTTTCTCAATCCGCGGAGGTTTCAAACGGCGAACGCTTCATTGATAATTGTCCAGAGGTTAAAAACGCAGACCCAAACGACGGTTGCGAGATTGAACTCTGGAGCGTCGTTCGCGACGATCGCTTGGGCGTGGATTGGAAAAGGCGAACCTTATTCGCGACGGGGGTAGCACCATGAATCCTCTTGTAGTATCTCGTCGGCTTGTCCCGATTCTCATTGCGCTTTTCCTTGTGTCGATTCTTGTACCGACTTTACTTCCCAGTCCTCTGATGGCGCAGGAAAAAAAGAAGGAGAAAGGAGACGTGAGGATCACCAAACGTCCTAAACTAAAAACATCCGTGGAAGCCGAATACACCGATGATGCGATCAAAAATAAAATCGAAGGAAAGGTCAAACTTCGGCTTACGATTAGCGCCCTTGGCAAGGTCGAAAAGGTAGAAATTTTAGAACGGCTCGGGCACGGACTTGATGAGTCCGCAAAAAAGGCAGCCGAACAATTTGTTTTCGAACCAGCCGAAATTAACAATATTCCTTCCGCTGTTGTGCTCTCTTTTACGATCGATTTTTCGATGCCGATTTTGCCCGCAACCTTGAAAGGGAAAGTCATAGATTCACAAAGCGGCAAACCAGTGGGTGCCTTTATTCAGATTAAATATTTGGGATCCGATTATGATCCGGTGCCCGAGGCCTCGTCTAAAACGGATGTTGACGGCACTTTTGAATTCGGAAATATCCCTCCCGGAAAATACAGTATCGATGTGAAAGTTGAGCGCTATCAAGATTTTAAGTCCGAGGTCGATTTGCCTGGCGGAAAGGTTTCAGAAATCGATTATAAGGTCATGGCAAGAGCGGTTAACCTTGTCGGCGCAGTACAGGAATCGGGAACACGAAAGCCTCTTGCTGGCGTGACGGTGAGGCTTTTTTCCGAAGGGATTGAGGAAGCTGTAGCTGAAGGATTTACAACAGCGGACGGTCGTTTCGGATTTCGCGGCGTTAAAAGCGGCGAGTATACGATAGCCTTTGAGGCAGAAGGCTACTTTAATTCCTCGACTCTTATAAAAGTGAATGATGGCGAAATCGCCGGTGGTACCTATTCTATTCAGGCTCAATATTATGATGAATATAGGGTTGAGACCAAAGCCAAGAAAACGCATACGGAGATTTCCAGAAGAAAGATCGGACTCGAAGAAGTGCGAAGAATTCCGGGCACGGGAAACGATATTGTTCGCGTGGTTCAAAACCTACCTGGGGTCGCCAGAGCTCCTTTTGTGAGTGGTCTTATTGTCGTTCGCGGTGCGGCACCGCAAGATACGAAAATTTCAATTGATGGCGATAATATTCCGCTAGTTTACCATTTTTTGGGAGGCCCGGCGGTGATCAATTCGGAAATGATCGATTCCTTGGAATTTTTCCCAGGCAATTTTAGCACTTATTACGGACGCGCGACGGGCGGAATTATCGACCTTTCTACGCGATCTCCTAAAACGGACCGTATTCACGGTATGGTGGATGTCGATCTTCTTGATGCCTCCGTTTTGGTAGAAGGTCCGATCAACGATGATTTTAGTTTCGCATTATCCGGGCGTCGTAGTTATTTTGACGTGTTCTTGCCCCTGCTTCTTCCCGATGATGGTCCCGATATTACTGTCTTTCCGAGGTACTACGATTATCAGGGATGGTTCACGTATAAGGGAATCGAGGATCATACGCTTGAGCTGATGGTGTACGGTTCTGATGATAAACTCGATCTTCTTTTTCCAAAAGATGATCCTCAAGGAACACGCGAGTTCGAAGTGCCCGGAATTAATTTTGGCAACTCTTTTCTACGCGGAAACTTTAAGTGGGAATGGGATCCACGATATCCAATCGAAAACAAATTTATGATTTCTTACGGTATCAATCAAACAGCTTTCGATGCCGGAAATAGTTTGTTTTTTGAAAATGATTTTCTCCTCGCCCAGATTCGAAACGATACGCGAATCAAAGTATCTGAGGAAGTGACGGTTCGTTTAGGTGTGGACAATGCGTTCGGGAGCGCCAAGGTGCGCTTTTCAATTCCCGCATTTTCAGAGGCCGAGCAAGGACGAGGAAACGCATCGCCGCCTAACTTTGGCGAAAATGGAATCGATCTTGAGGTGAAGCAGACCTTCCTGATGCCGGCCGCTTATATTGAACCAGAAATTTCTTTATTTGAAAAAAAGTTACTTCTCGTTCCCGGGATTCGAGTGGATCATTATGGCCAGCTCGCCGACACGGTGGTGTCACCACGTTTTTCTTTTCGTTGGGATTTCGTAGACAAGTTTACTGCTAAAGGGGGGGTAGGTTTGTTCACCCAATTCCCGCTTGGTGGAAGTGAAACTGAAGAATTTGGAAACCCTGATGTCTTATCCGAAAAAGCGATTCAGTACGCTTTGGGGACCGAATACAAGCCAAGCGAATATTTGGAATTTGATCTGACTTTATTCTACCGCGATATGTTTGATCTCGTCGTTCCAACGGACCGACAGGTTGAAGTCAACGGCAAGCTTCGTCCGCTGCGTTTTGTGAGTGAAGGAGAAGGTCGCGCGTACGGCGCCGAAGTTTTGATTCGTCATTATCCTCATCGTCGTTTTTTCGGATGGCTTGCCTATACCTTGAGTCGTTCAGAAAGATTAAATGCGCTGACTGGAAATTTCGATACATACCAATTTGATCAAACCCACATTTTAACTTTGGTCGGCGGATACAATCTTCCCGCGAATTGGGATATTTCGGCGCGTTTTCGACTGACCACAGGCAACCCTCAAACACCCGTTATTGGCGGCGTATTCAACTCCGATGCAAGTCGATACCAGCGTGTCCAAGGTGAGCCTTTCTCAGAACGCGCGGCGACCTTTCATCAATTGGATTTACGTGTTGATAAGAAGTTCGTTTTTGATTCTTGGATTCTCGGTGCCTACCTGGATGTCCAGAACGTGTACAATCAGGTTAACGAGGAAGGGATTCGATATAATTATGACTTCACCGAAAGTCAGCCTGTTCAAGGCTTGCCTCTCCTTCCTACAATTGGGCTTTCCGCTCAGTTCTAAATTGTAAAATTTTAAAATTTGTATAGCTTCCCATGTCGGAAATATCTGACGCTAAAGATTCGGTTCTGGATACGATCGCTAGCGTTTTACGTTAGAGGAAAGTCCGGGCATCACAGGGTAAGAATGGTCGATAACGTCGACCGGAGGCAACTCTAGGGAAAGTGCCACAGAAAGGTAAACCGCCTCGTTTTTCTTAGGGAGACCGAGGTAAGGGTGAAAAGGTAAGGTAAGAGCTTACCGGGATATTGGGTGACCATGTCCGCTTGGTAAACCCCATTCGATGCAAGGTGAACAGGAAGAGAGTACCCGCTCGTTGATTCCGGGTAACCGCTTGAACCTATCGGCAACGGTAGGTCTAGATGAATGATCGTAGAAAAACAGGACCCGGCTTACGAGGGACCGAATCTTTAGCGCTCGATATTGCGCTTGAAGGGCTCACACGAGGGGCCGATTGATGAATCAAGATTTTCGTGATAACGGTACTAGCCCAATTGGAGAAATGAAAATGGATGATGTGCAAACGAATGCTGACCGCCTATTTTTTCAAGCCGATGGTCTGATCAAAGATGGTCGTATTGTCGATGCTCGAAATTTATTGGAACAATGTATCCAAAAATACCCAACCCACGGAAGAAGTTATAATCATCTGGGTTGGCTCCATCAGGAAAAATACAAAGATTTTGCATCTGCAGAAAAATATTTTTTGAAGGCCTTAGAGTATTCACCGGAATACCCAGCCGTGTACAAAAATTTTGCGTTTTGCCTTTCCACCCAACGCAAATTTGATCAGTTGGAAAAGCTTCTAGAAAAAGCGCTCAACACAAGTGGCGTGGACCATAGTTTTGTGTACGAGGAGTACGCGATCATGTACGAGCTTCAGGGCGACTATGTACTTGCGATCAAATATTTTACCGAGT
>JALSKP010000432.1 GCA_026988815.1 Myxococcales bacterium
CGTATAAGATGTTGGCCAAGGCGATCGAAAAACGTGGAGGTAAAGACTTCAAAGAGGGTCTAGATATCTTGCACGCAAGCGTGGAGATCGAGCGATATTTTGCTGAGCATGCAGACCATTTAGAAAAAAAGCTCAAAATAAAAAAACTTAAAATCCCCGTCATTTCCGCAGAAACTCTTTTGAAAAAACGACGGCTTATTTTCTCAGAAAAAAAGGTTGTGGGTCGATACGAAAAATTATTCGAAAACGCAAAATCTCTAGAGGCACAGATCGAAACGGTGCAAATCGATAAAGAAGAGCACCAAGAAAGCCTTCAATGGATCGCCGATACGCGTGAGGCTTATCTGGAAATCACCCATTTAATGGGGGATTATATTGAAAGCAATCGCCCTAACTTTGATGGGTTTTCTTATCTTGAAGAGAGAAAAATGCGCGACTTAAAGGTGGCCAAATTGCGTGATGAGAAGTCAATTGGCCCAAGTGGGAAAGGACGAATTTCTATGGGAGTTGCCAACGGTCCAGATTTTGAGGGCTTGCGTTTTCGCTTTGAGGGAGCATTGATTAAGGAGCGTCTCGGAGAGCAACGCCGGCGAGGTTTTCGATCCGACATTGAATCGTTGGCCTTGGATTTCAAAACGAGTTTCCCGCTCTCCGATCAAATGTTCAAAGATATTGAAATCGACCTAACCATACTCAGGTTCCTGTCAGCATCTCAAAAAGTGGGGCCTTTACAGCGCAGCATTTTTGATCTTTTGGGATGGGGTTTTGACTTGCGTATTAAACGTACTCCGCGTTTGGGCGTGGATGGCTCGCTTGAGCTTTCAGGTGGTTTACTTGCGCCGTTATCAAAAACCGATCATTTTACATCCTTTTTTGTGATGGGTTTATTTCCCGAGTTCCGTATGAGCTTTGGCGAAACGGGGAAAAAATACCTTTTTGGAGGCGGTGCGTGGGCACGTCTTCAACTTCATTTGTTTGGTCCTTATCCAAACATTATGGAGTTCGAAATAAACTCAAAGCACTTCTTCGAACTTAGTGATTCGAATTATGATTATGAAACCCAAGCTCGATTCGGATTTCAATTTCTTCCTTTCTTTTCCGGTGATAAACCTGCGTTTTTACGCCCTTATGTTTCCGCGTCCCTGACAAATATGATTTACAAAGACGAGAATGAAGTTGACTCATTTGTCGGACGTATAGATTACCGAACGGGTTTGGATTTCGAACTTCCTTTTTAGAGGCTCATCGATGAGTACATATCTTTTACCTTCACTAGATCTTCAATGGGGCGACGCTGAGGGTCTTGTGGAGTCTCTCAGGGGAATGTCAGAACTAAACTACGAGGGTCTAGATTTGTCCTCTTTAGGGGCACCCGAAGAAGAGTTTTTGGTGTCGCCGATGACCCTTCGGGCAACGCTCATGGGCGCTCAGAATGGTAGGCATTTTTACCATCAGGAGTGTCGTTCGTTGGCAAATTTCCCAGAACACCTGCTTCCCGAAATTGAAGCTGGGGCGTTATCAAAATGGTCCTTCGGCGCATTGGAACAGCCCAAATATTTTTCGTTTTACCAAGACGCGCCGTGTCCGGCTTTCAATCCCAACCACAGGACAAAATGGCGAGCCCATGAGATGCTCCATGGAGCATCCATGTTTTTTTGGCATCCGAGTGTAACGCGTTTCTCGTTTTACATTTCTGTGCGTTTGAACGAAATTCTACCAGTGGTGCATTGGTATCATTTTGATGAAATCGATCGGCCTCGATGTCCCCAACATCAGGGGGCTATCCCTAAACAATTTTGCGTTAACTGCGATAAAGCGCAGCCGTTTTGGAAACATAATAATCGTAGAAGCGATGCCCAAGGTGTGGCGGCCAAGGGATTCTCTCATTTTACAAGTGAACTTGAGGCTTGCAAAAAAGAGATCGAGACTGGCCAAGTTCACGAAACCTATTTTGAAAATTTGAATTCAAGTCGAGACGCGATCGGCTATATGCGTTCCCATTGGAATCGCATCACGAGTTGGAGTTTTGGATTATGGATGGAACTTTTTTCGGTTAAAAATATTGATCATTTTGAAGAAATAGATGCCTACCATTCCCATATTTTAAGAACCTCTAGAGAACTTATTAGTGCGCCCTTGAGTTGGGATAGTCAAAAGATAAAACGGCTTCAAGAGCGAAAGTTTTTACAAGACTTATCGTATAGATTTTTACTAAGTATGGAAAATTTAGACGACGCGTCCTTTGACGAAGGATTTGAAAAAAGCAAAAGTTGGCTGGAATCCTGTTCAAGAGCTGCCTCAGATTTACTGGAAGGAATAGCGGTCGATCTTGCAGCGCTAGTGAAAGAATTAGGTGAGCTCGCCGATGCTGCGGTGTTAAAAACAGGATTTGGGTACAAGGACGCCGAGCTTGAAAATATCAAAGAGGGCATTGAATCGGCGGGTTTGGAAATCCAGGACGATGAACTTCATGGGTTCCTGCAGCACGACATATTTTCAGAGCGTGGTCCGCTGGCTGATCGTTTTTGTCGGTTTCTTGAACCGAATTTGAACGAGGATCAGGTGCTGCTTCAAGCGATGTCGTTTTATCCTCGAATCGATTTACGTTTGGAGCGCTTTTCTATGGTTCCCGAATCCAACGGGAAATTAATGGAGGAGGGCGTTTGTGCATTAAATGAAAGCGCCCGGATGATTCATGAAAATGCGATTGGGTTTTACTTTGGTGGGGAATTTCGCGTCTTAGATTTCACCGAAGAACTGAGCGAAATTATTCGCGCCATCGATAATGAGGATATCAAAATAGATGGTTTAGATGGTGCACTTTTTTGGGAAGGTTTGAATATTGGTCTTATCGGATGGTACCCACATCCGCGCTAGGTTTGGGGGATGGCCCTGGCTCGGTATAGCGTGATCATTTTCGGGGGAATTTTTAAGTCGTGTAGGGCGCGACCCGTCAATAAATATAAGAAATATCCGTGAAAAAGATCACACTAGGTAGGCTCGGAAGGATCCTCAAGGAATAAGTGGTCTTGCCAAATTCGAATGGGAAGGATAGCCATTTAGCGATGAAAAAAGTTGTAGATTTCTACGCTCGGCATTTTCGAGCGATCTTGGTGGCGGGCTTCATGCTCACTATTCTGTCGGGTTGGATCGCGTCAGGATTGACCTTGGACGCAGATCTTGAACGCCTGCTGCCCGAAAGTGCACCTTCCGTTCAAGGATTACGCGAACTTGAGAAATCATACGGTGTAGTAGGCCGCGTTAGCATCGTCGTTGAGTCCTCTTCCCCTGAAAAGGTGGAAAAGGCGATCGAGGAGCTTTCCGTGTCTTTGCTCAAAGTTAAACGCATTGAAAGGGCGGAGGTCGAGCGCCCCGTTTCTTTTTTTAAGAAGAACCGATTGCTCTATATCGACAAGGTCGATCTTGAGACCCTGTCCAAGCGGGTAAAAAAACGATTGAAGTGGGAAAAGCAGCGAGCGAATCCTCTTTTTATTGATCTCGGAGGGTCGAAAAAGCCAGAGGTTAAGTTCGATGATATTGAAAAGAAATACACGTCAATGTCTCAGGGCGCCCGCTATTGTAACGAGGAAAAAACAGAATGTGTCTTTTTTCTGTTTCCCAATTTTTCTTCTAACGATCTCAAGGCCAGTACCACCCTAAACGAGGATCTCGCCGCGAAAATCGCCGAATATAGGAAAAGCAACAGCGATGTGAAACTTGGGCTGACCGGGCGTTATAAGAAAAGAATTGATCAAACCGATGCGCTGATGAACGACCTTGTGTTTGGGACGGGGCTGGCGATCTTTTTGCTCCTTGTTTTTTTGCTGGTTTATTTTCGTGGCTTCAAGACATCCTTGGTTGTTTTTATTCCTCTCGTGGTTGGAACCTTCTGGTCCTTTGCGTTTGCGCGATTAACCTTTGGTTCATTGAATATTTTGACGGGATTTTTCGGGGCTGTTTTATTGGGTTTGGGCATTGATTATGGGATTCATATTGTTTCTCGCTACGTCGAGTCCCGCGAAAAAATGGATGTAGAAGAGGCTTTGGTCGATACCTTGAGCTCGGCCGGTCGGGCAAGTTTATACGCAGGTATGACAACGGTCATCGCCTTTGGGTCATTGATGGTATCCGATTTTGTCGCCTTCTACGAGTATGGCGCGATCGCCTTGGGTGGTATTACGCTCATCGTTTTAGCAAATATGACAATCTTACCTTGCCTACTTTTGGCGACGGCAAAGTACGAGATTCGTTTAAAACCGACGATCTCTGTCACCCTATCGGAACGTTTTGTTGGCATACACGGATGGATAAAGACGCGCCAAAAACTTCTTTTGGTGGTGTTTGCGATCCTCGTTGTTCTGTTTTCTTTTGGTGTTTCAAAGGTATCTTTTGAGCATGATTTTAGCCGTATCCAAACCACGAATCTGGACTCATGGCGGTTGGACGAAACGGTCGATACCCTCCTAGATGTGACGCAAGTTCCCGCCGTGTTTCTGGTCGATACGGCCGAGCAAGCTGAAAACGTTGCTACCATTCTACGGCAGCGAAAGCGCGTTATGAAAGAAGGTTGGACGATAGATAAGGTCATCACCTTAAAGGATGTTCTGCCGAAAGACCAAAATGCCAAAATCGATATTCTAAAGGATCTCAAAAAGCGTTTTGATGCTTTGCCTAAAAAAGCCATCAAGGGTGAGGTCTTGGATTTTCAAAAAGAAATTCAAGACCTCCTCGATAAGGGCCCTTTGGGATTTTCAGCGCTCCCTCCATCCATTCGAGCTCCACTTTCACGCACCACTGAAAATGGTCAAGTCGTTGTTGTATTTACCGCAATTTCTCATCACGACTCCGAACAAATGGCAGCCCTGGCTAAAGTGATACGGGGTGTTGATTCGGGTAAAGGGAAGAAAATCGATGGGATAAATGATTCGCTTTTGCTGGTCGATATCATGGCTGCGGTGGAAAAAGACAGCGCGATGATGTTTGGTATTACTTTATTGGGTTTACTTTTGGTCGCTATTTTTGCTTTTCGGAAATTGAAACCGATTTTGCTTTTGTTGCTTACCATCGGCCTTGCCACCCTCTTTGCCTTCGGTGCGACGGGATTGTTTGAGATAAAGTTTAACTTCATCAATATGCTTATTGTTCCGATTTGGATTGGCTTGGGCGTTGATGCGGGTTTTCATTTGATGGTCAGATCTGCTGAGGCGCCACGGGATACAAAAGGGTTTTTAGCCACTGCCTTTGCGGTGTCCGCCGCGTTTATAACCAGTATGATCGGCTTTGGCTCGATGCTCATCACCGACCACGGCGGACTCTTTTCTATGGGGCTGATTGCAAGTGTCGGTTTAGGCACGATTTTTCTTGTGAGTTTCTTCGTTCAACTTATTGCATTTAAGGGGGAAAGGGATTGAAAAAATTTACAGTTCATTGCGTGTTTTTTCTTTTCGTATTTGTAAGTAATTTTACTATTCTACCTCGGGCAGGCGATACCGGCGACGTGCAGGATTGTGTAAATCAAACCTTTGAAATCGGGATTGCAGCACTTTTCGCCCAAGTTCACCAGTATTCTTGTCCGATGCATTGTGAGGGATTGACCTTTCACGAGCCTGGGCAATGTCCCGTTTGTGGCATGAATCTGGAAGAAGATAAGCCAGAAGAAAGCGCATTTTTTGATGGCGAAACGCTCTCGGGCGCTAAGAGTATAGAGGAACGAAAACGACAGACAGCGCTCATGCCTGGCCTCAATGTGGGGTATTATTATACCGGTTGGATAGGATATATTCTCGCCATTCTACTCGGGTGGAAATGGGGTGATGGTTTGAAGGTCGCCTCCAGAAGAGAAGAACGAAAACGAGGGATTTCGAGCGCGTTCATGTCTGCGGTCTTCAAAAGGCGTTGGCTTGTTCGAAGCTTACAAATTGTTTCATCTGTGCTCTTCTTTTTCGTCATTTACGCGGGTCTTTTCGGCAATCAAAATCCTGGTCGTAACATCGCCCCCGTTCTGACGTGGAATATTTGGTGGATGAGTCTGATCTTTTTTGCGTTTTTTCTTGGACAATCGTGGTGCACAATCTGCCCATGGATGGCAACGCCTGATTTTTTTAATCGTTTATTTGCTAGGACGCCAAAGCTACGATGGCCGAAGAGATTTAGAAACGTCTATTTGGCGCTTCTTTTATTCACGGCCATGACCTGGGTGGAGTTGGTTTACGACGCACCGTATAATCCGGCTTTAACCGCTCAAATGGGTTTGGCGATGGTCGTTATTGCGACCTTTTCGCTTATATTTTTTGAACGTAAATCGTTCTGTAGATACGGCTGCATGGTGGGGCGAGTGACGGGGATTTTTGGGACCACGGGCTTGTTGGCCTTCCGGCGCGACGATTCTAAGGTCTGTAAAAGCTGCGAATCCAAGGCTTGTTATCATGGAAATGAAAAGGGTTTACCATGCCCAACTTTCGAGTTCATGGGAGCGATGAATGACAACTCCAATTGTACGATGTGTACCGAGTGTCTACATACCTGTCCTCACGATAATATTTTGGTGGAATGGCGGGCGCCTTTCACCGATTTATTGGGTCCGCATCGTCGTCGATTGGATGAAAGCGTCTTTTTAATCGCGATCCTGGGATTCAGTATTTTCCACGGTATCGAGATGGTGCCTTTTTGGCGGGAATCGATTTTTGATCCCTTTTGGACATTCCTCGCCGAGACCATATTTGATCCGGGTTTTTTAGTCACTTACACCTTTTTAATGCTGGCCTTTTTAGCGCTTGTATTTGTTGTTTTTTGGATTTTTGTCTTTTTGAGTCGCAGGCTTTCAGGAAACCGCGTTTATACAACGCGATCCTTTTTTATTACCTTTGCCTATATTACGCTTCCTGTTTCTTTGGCCTACCATATTGCGCATAACTCCCTGCATTTTTTCTATGAGGGTTCAAAATTGGTGCGTCTGATGAGTGATCCAATGGGTCTAGGATGGGATCTTTTTGGGAGTGCAGATATGCCGTTGACGATGTTGATCCCAATGCCAATTCTTTGGGCCTTGCAAATCGTGTGTATGGTACTGGGATTATTTGTTTCCGTAGGCCTGGTAAGTCAGGGAGCACGTCGACTCATTGGAAATCGCCGCCAACTCTTGGGGGCAAAGATCCCACTCATCATGATGTTGGCTGTATTCTCGGCGTTATGTTTGTGGTTACTTTTCCAACCCATGGAAATGCGTACAGGGACGGCCGTGAGATCTGAAAAGATAGTGAGCGCACCAACACCAAAAGACGCAATGTTGCGCCTTATCGTACAAAAATAAATAAGAGTCTCTAGAAAGAGAGGGGCTTAATTATGCTTGTGAGTTGTATAGGGAAGAAGCGCGATCTGACGTGCACGCAGAATCGCAACTCTTAACTTTCTTTGGTTCTTCGCGTTTACGCCAGTGATGCGGCGAGGAAGAATTTTACCTGTAGAGGTAACAAAGAGTTTCAAAAGCTCAGGATTCTTGTAATCGATTTTCCAGCTTTCATTTTGCTCGAATGGGTCGACTTTTTTTCTACGACGCCAGTTTATTTTTGAATATTTGCTCATAATTTTCTACTTAATCTTTGCTTCAACGAATTCAACATGCTTTCTAATTTTCGGATCGTATTTTTTCAACCGAATTTTATCTGGTGTTTTTCGTTTGTTTTTCATTGTCGTATAAAAGTAGCCGGTTCCGGCTGAGGACACTAATCTAATTTTTTCACGCATATCTTACTCCCGATGGGATCCTTCAAGGCGGGCGAAGGTAGCTTCCTAATTCAAATATTACAAGGTTTTTTTGGATCATTTTTCATATTCGCCAGAAGCCATACTGCTATACACTTTTATTTCTAACTCTCTTTCTAATACATTGCGTTGCTGGATATGTGTAATAAATTACAAATAACTTGATGTTTGATTATTTTGGCGTTAGGGTTTCCGGGATCATAGTTTTTTATGGAGAACAAAAGATGAAAGTATCCTTATTATTCGTATTTCTATTAGCGTGGGCCTGTAATTCGAACCCTGTTACCCCTGGATCGGAGTTTGGAAGAATTGAGCTCACAAAAACACTCAACGTAAACGGTTCCGCGCAGATCGATATGTTGTGGGTCATAGATAACTCCGGATCGATGTGCCAGGAGCAAGAAGTATTGGCGAAAAATTTCGAGCTTTTCATCGAAGAGATCGACAAAACGAATCTCGACTTTCACATTGGTGTGACGACGACAGACATGGGCGGGCTAGTTGCCGACCCCGTATCTCGGCCTGGATATTTACAGTCCACACCGCAACCAGTGCCGGGCTTGTTTCCAGCGTGTTTGCATAAACTTGATGATAAGGGTAAAGAGATTCTTGACGATTTTGAGCCGATTTCAAAATCGATAAGCCGGGCAGTTGGATGTATGAAAGATCCGTCTAAGGGCTTTATTCCGACGAACGCCGAAATTGCATGTATTATCGGTAATAAGAAAAATTGCGTATTGCCGGGGATTTGTGGTGAAAATGGCAAGAAGAAGTGCGAGCGAGAAGATCTCTTTCCAGCCCCGGATTCCTATCGCGCTATTCCAAAGGTTTTGCGGGCAAGTGTCTACAAGAGTGGTGGGCGCTTGGACGTTGAAAAACTGAAAGCCGATTTTTCGTGTATGAGTTTCGTTGGAACCAGGGGTTGGGGTGTAGAAAAGGGATTAGCCGCCGCGATCGAGGTTGTTAAACCTGAACTTACGGGGGGGAGTTTAGATGACCCCACGGCACAAATATACGATGAAAACGCCGTGAATCATGGATTTATTCGAAAAAACGCGCGTTTTGCGGTTATTTTTGTGACGGACGAAAACGATTGCTCTCATGATGGAAGTCTCGATGAGGCGACCACGTGTGGTGGTGATATTTGCGAGTATGCCAACATAGAGGGTGTGGAAGAGGGGCTGGTATCGGTTGAGAACTTGAAAGCGCAATTGCTTGAAAATTTGGCGCTATCGAAGAATCGAATGGATTTCGATGAATCGGAAGTCTTGGTGGCCTCGATTCATGGTAAACCGCGTCGATTTACCGAAGAAGAAAAACCTCTTGAGTGCACACAGGATACCCGTGTTAAACCGGTTTGCGCGAACCTTTTGGGTGTTGCGTTTTCGGGCGATCGCTATCAGCGTTTTTTGCAGAGTTTTCAGGACGGAAACTATTTTCCGGCGAAGGAGGATTCAACCCAAGGCTGGCTATGCCAAGGCGATTTTTCGCCAGCCTTAAAATCGATTGGAGAATTTGTAGGTTCATCGGGGGGAGGATGTATTAGTGAATCGATATTTCCTTGCTCTCAAGATTCCGATTGTCCATCCTTTCCATTTTCTGGCGATGAAGGGTTGTGCGTTGAGCGACCTGGGTCTCTATTGGGAGAGAGCTATTGTAACTCGGGGATTCAGGTGCGTGCTGAGCTTTTGAGTCCATCAGTAGAAAAGCTGGAACAATTGAAGGAGCGAGGGTTTTGCGAGGAGGGCTCCGTCGCAGATCCAACCTATCCAAATGGATGTGTGGTGGATCCGAAATATTACCGTTTTGATGCGTGCCCAGCAGGGTTAGAAGGTGTAAAACTTACGTGGGAAAACGAAAAAGAGGCGAAAGTAGCCTTGGCGGAAACCCAATTGGAAATTCGCTTTAATTCGATTTCGACAAATCGAAACTAAAGCGTTGAGAATTAGGCTAAACAAAGGTATGAAATGTATTCGAAATCAAAACTGAGTCCGCACTGAAATTGCATTGCATTTGCTAATCCAGAATATGGACATGGATTCCACTTTTGTTTAGAATCGACAGATACGAAATAATCTCTAATAGAAAGAGTAGATATGAAAAAAATAGTTAAAGGCTTAATTTGTGGTGCGCTTTCTTTAAGTGCGTTTTCGTGTAACTCCAATCCGGTTCAGAAACCTTCTGCTGGTGGCGCGATCGAATACCAAGAGCCGATTAATGTTGATGGTTCAACTCAGATTGATATGTTGTGGGTCATCGATAACTCGGGCTCCATGTGTCAGGAACAAGATACCTTGGCGACCAACTTCAAACTTTTTATCGACGAGATCGATAAGACGAATTTGGATTTTCATATTGCTGTAACGACAACCCATATGGCTAAGAATTATGCGCCAGAACCGGTCGCACAACCTGGCCATATTCAGTCCACGCCTCAACCGATCCCTGGATTCGATCAAACCTGTATCAAAACGATTGATAGTCAAGGAAAGCCGATTGATGGGGAATTTGAACCTCTTAAAAAGTCGATTGCAGCCGCCGTAAAATGTATGGCCACACCGGACGAGTCATTTAATGCTCTTACCACCGCTGATTTCATCTGTGCGACACAAAATACGATGGGATGTGAAATTGCCGGAAAATGTGGTGGAGCGGGTCCAAAATGCGCGATGAAGCATCTTTTTCCAGATGAGGCCTCGTATCGAGCCATTCCGAAAGTCCTTAAATCCGCCGATTACAAAAACGGAAATCGTCTTGATGTGGATAAATTAAAGAATGATTTCGCATGTATGAGTTTCGTCGGTACGCGTGGACACGGCATTGAGAAAGGTTTGGCCGCAGCGCTTGAGGCAACCAAACCTGAGCTCACCGGTGGACCGGTCGATGATGACCAAGTTGAAGGTTATAATCCTAGCGCTCCTAACCATGGTTTCTTAAGGAAGAATTCTAGATTCGCACTTATCTTCGTGACCGATGAAAACGACTGCTCTCATGATGGTACCTTAGACGAAAACAGTAGTTGCGGAGACGCGACCTGTGAATACGCAAATATCGCAGGTGAAGAAGACTCTTCTCCCCTCGTAAAAATCGAAGACGTAAAGAAGGGTCTTTTCGAAAATCTACGTGCCTCTAAAGGACGCCCTGATTTCGGAGATGGAGAAATTCTCGTCGCCTCTATTCACGGTGAGCCCAAACGCTTTGCCGGTGCGAAATTGGACGAATGTCCGATGGGCACCGACAATGGTGTACGCCCAGCGTGTGCAAATACACTCGGTGTTGCTTTTTCAGGTGATAGATACCAGCGCTTC
This sequence comes from Myxococcales bacterium, assembly GCA_026988815.1. Lineage (GTDB taxonomy): Bacteria > Myxococcota_A > Bradymonadia > Bradymonadales > Bradymonadaceae > CALJNB01. The sequence continues at coordinate 11,070 of JALSKP010000432.1, forward strand.
CTTCAATCTTTTGGTGAAGGCCAGTACTTCCCTCGTAAAAGTGATGCCACCCAAGGGTGGTTATGTGCAGGCGATTTCTCTCCTGCCTTAACTGCGATTGGTGAATTCGTTGGTAATATTGGCGGTGGTTGTATCAGCCGGTCAATCTATCCATGCCAAGAAAGCTCCGAATGTCCTTCTTTCCCCTTCTCTAATACTCCCGGTCAATGTATCGACCGACCGGGATCTGATGGTGAAAAATACTGTGACTCGGGCATCCAAGTCCGCGTTGAGTTGACCTCACCCACAGTCGAAAATTTAGAAGGACTTAAAGCAAAAGGATATTGCGTCGAAGGTTCTATCGGAGACAGCAGCTTTCCAAATGGTTGCGTTGTGTCTCCTGGAAAGTATGTCTTCAACGCCTGTCCTGCAGGTCTAGCCGGTGTAAAACTTCAGTGGAACGACGAAACGGATGCGAAAAACGCACTCGTCGGAACCACACTGGAAATTCGTTACAACGCCTTGGATTCAAGCGAGAACTAAATCTCTTGAGCAGTTTTCTGAGCCTGCACTCGACCCCCAATGGCTAAAACATTCCAAAAACCCGCTTTCTACTGTGGACAATGTACGAACGTCTTGACCGACGATGCTACCCATTGCCCTGATTGTGAAAAACGACGACCAGAAAAAGGTTGGCGATCTTTTCAGGACGGTTATGACCGCTGGTTGGGCAGAATTCTTGATGATCGTTATTTAATCACCAAACGGGTCGGCCAAGGTTCGGTAGGATCGGTTTATCGAGCAAAGTCGCTCGCCATCGAGCGCGTCTTCGCCATAAAAATTATCAACCTTAAACAAACCCCCGATGGATTAAGCGCCGAAGAAATTCGAGCCCGCCTCAATCGAGAAGTCTCCGTCATTGGGAAATTGCGAAATCCCCATATTGTCCCGTTTTATGAAACCTTGGAATTGTACGATACCTTTATCGGTATCGTCATGGATTATGTGGAAGGAGAAACCTTAGAGTCTTTGGTGAATCGCGAACATCCCATGTCTTTTGAACGCATCATGAATCTGCTCAAGCAAATTTCGAACGGATTGTATGAAGCACACCAGGCGGGAATGACGCATCGTGATCTGAAGCCTGAAAACTTTATGGTTGAACGCTTGCCAGCCCAAGGTGATTTTTTACACATCTTGGATTTTGGAATCGTGCGCGTGGAAGATGGCGTTTCGTTGACACGAGGATTTTTGGGAACCCCGCTGTACGCGTCTCCCGAACAAGCCACCGCAGGGAAGATCGATCATCGAAGTGACCTTTATTCTCTTGGTGCTGTTCTCTTTTTTATGTTGACGGGGCAAGCACCCTATCAGAGCGAAAATGTATACGAAATTCTCAGGTCTCATGTGGGGGCTGATGTTCCCATTCCCAGCGGCCTGCGATCCGATGTTCCTGAATTTATTGATAGGTTAACAACGCGCCTTTTGGCTAAACGTCCTCAAGACCGTCCTTCTTCGTTGGCCGAGGTCATCACCGACATCAACACATTTTTACTTATGAGCGCTCGGGATTCCTCCGAATATCGAACGATTCGTGAAACAGATTCAAGCGGAAATCCACCTGTTGCTGGCACCTCCACCGCGGGAAATGAGACCTCGGATTTAGATCCCGTCCCCCAAAAAAAACGAGAGGCCTCTGGTGCGGCGATTTTTAAGAGAGCACCCACACGCGGAACGATCGGAAAGGAGATTGAGTCCTATAAGAGAGAACGCGAGAACTTTAAATTTGATTATACCATCAAGACCGAATCGGGCATTCAGCCTTTGGGCAGGGGAGGCGAGATTGTCTCTTGCGTCTCAAAAGATGGCACGATTATATCCCTGAATACTGATAATGAAATCTGGCGTTATAACGATGATAAATCTTTAAAGATCGCTCACTTGAGTTTCTCGCCGACAACGATCAATCCTGTGGGTGAAAAGATTTGGGCAGGAAGCGAAGACGGGAAGATTATTGAAGTGGAAGCTCAGGGACACGAAGAAGAAATATTCGCAGATGTAAGAAGAGCACCAATTCGAGCGATCGACTTCCGTGCTGGAGTTGGGTTGGCGGGATCTGATTCGGGTCGTGTTTACCTCAGAAAAGAAGATGGGATATGGATGCGTATTCAGAACGGACCCCCGGTCCTCGGTGTTGCGATATCTCAAGACGGAACCGTTTTTGCGATCGCTTTGAAAACCAACGAAATAAATATTTTTCGCAGTTCAGACCCCAAGCGCGCGCGGGTGACCCATTTTTCGTCTCCCTTACCCGTTCGGGCGATGGCATTTTCCACGGAATCTCAGCTTTTGGCGGTCGCTTTCGAAGATAATTCTATCACGATCTACAATGTTATTGCCGGTAAACCTCTCTCCGCTTTAAAGGCCGAAATAGGGAAGATTCTCGATCTTTCATTTAGCGCTAACAATCAACTTATCGGTTTTATTGAAAAAGATGCCATGATTTACGGCGTCGATCTCCAACGCGCATTCGCGGAGATCCAAAGCTAGTAGTGGGCCACCTTTTTAAGGCGCTTTGCAAAAACCTCCCTCATTTCTTTCACATCCGTAAAATGATCTACCAATTTGGAGAGCGCGTAAACGTGATCTGGCGAGTAGGCCAGCATTTCGAACAAAAGAGGCACCGCACTTTCTCTGCGTCCAGCCTCGATGAGAGCTTGTGCCTGTATTCTAAGGTCTTTTAGGCGCTCACCGAGTTGATTTGGCGAATCTTCATAAGTGTGGGCAGCTTTTAATTGATAAGACCCAAGAGATCGACTTTCTTTGGAGCGTTGTCCACTTCCCGATTTTTCTTTCAATGATTGATGCCGTAAAAGCGCGTTAAATTTTTTATTATGAGCTTGTGTTGTCCGACCCGAGTCAAGATTGCGTAAGGTTGGGGTTTGTTTATCGGCTAAAAAGACCCCATCGTTGTGTTGTTTTTGATCGATCGCGTTGATTCTTGATTGATGCAAACGTTTTAACTTATCACTAATTTTACTCATGTATTTTAGATCCGCTATTTCGCCTTTCGGGTTATTCAATATTACATTATCATATAAATCAAGCTTTAGATTTTACCAAAAGAGAGATTTTTATGGTCGGTTTTCGCCTTAAAATTGTCACAACAATTATTGTGTTTCTGTTTCTTTTTCCAAGTTCCGCATTTGCCAAGCCGGATCCTATTCAACTTTCTTTGGTAAATGTTTCTAAGAAGGGCGGAAACAAGGGATACAAAACGGTGTATCGTTACCTGAAAAAAAACGGCAGTATCAAACTTAGAAGCCAGAAGAGTGTGATTAAAATTGCCAAGAAATTAGGTATCAAAAAATCTAATCTAGGATCTTCGAAATGGCGTAATAAAAACAAGAAGAAGATGGCCAAGCTCGTACAAATGTCCAAGGTTGAAGCGTTGATCCTGCTCGACATTTACAAGGGTGGAAAAAAGATCCAGTTGGCCTCGATCGGTCCCGACGGTGGTACCGTCGATAATAATGTAAAAAAGATCAAAAGGGGACGCATCAGTAAAAGCAAGGCGAGGGCAATGTTAAAGACCTCGTTTAAAGCGATCGTCCCAGAAGTGCTTGCCTCCCGAAAAGGTGGCGCCGACGAAGATGAAGATGCTGACGAAGATTCCGAAGACACGAACGCAGACGAAGATGAAGATGAAGACACCGATAGTGACGCTGATGCCGATGCCGATTCCGAGGATAAAGACGACGATGGCGATGCGGATTCAGAAGAGGAAGAAGAGGATTCTGACGAAGGCTCCAGTGATTACCCCTACTTGGCCGAAGGCTATAAAATCAATATTGGCGCAGTTTTGGGAAAACGCGAGTTTACACTCGAAACGACCACCGGAGACGATTTCACTCTTAAACACGAATCGCCCTACATCGGAGGTGGAGCAAGGCTTGATGCCGTTTTCGTCAACATGGGTTCGACCGCCATCGGTGCAACTCTCTTTGGTGGTTTTGCGCCCTTTACCACCCTTTTTAAGGATCCAAATACCGAAGACGTTTTCGAATTCTCTAGTCGATACAGCCAGTTAGGACTCGATCTTAACTTCCTCATCGGATTCTCTAAAGAACTTACGATCATCCTGAGTGCAGGCGCCGAGGCGACCAGTATTACTATCGATCCCAATCAATTTTATACCGGATCTCGATACATCGGTGGACGTGGTGGTCTGGGAGTAGGATACAACGTCGGTCCCATTCTTCTTAAAGCCAATCTCATCGTCGTCGCGATTTTCAACACAAATACCGCCGATGGCGCCTTCGGTGAAGCAGATGGTCTTGGTATTGGATTTGCTCCAAATCTGGGTTTATCCTTCAATCTGACCGATGAAATTTCAGCAGGGTTGAACTACGACTTCCGTCTTTTACCGGCAACCTTGACCAAAGGTCCCGTTATCGAAAATGCGAACTCCGAGTCAACTGACATCATTCATAACGGCTTCATTTCTATCGGTTATTCTCTATAACCGCCGTTAAGGCCTTCCCAAAATTTCCATATATTTCCCATCAATTTTCTTGTTGTTATTCAGATTGCTGAGACTCTCTAATTCTGTTCGTTCTTTAGATTAACGCGATGAAATAGACTTGGAAGAAAGATGTTGAACATGAAAAAATTAGTCTTACCGATTTTTATCGCACTTTCGGTGGTTTTGTTTTCTCCCTTCGCTTACGCCAACGGCAGCGATTTGAGCAATGAAGCCTTCGAAACGATCCTATTTTTAATCGGCGTTATCGGCTTGGCCTACGTTGTTGCGAGAGTACTTTCAGGCTGGGCAGAAAGAAAATGGGGCGTGGTTACCGGCGCCGAATATATTGTTTTAGGCGCAGCCCTTGGACCTGGATGGTCCATTCTGAGTCCAGAGGTCGTTATCCAAATCTCGCCTGCCATCGTTCTCGCCGAAGGGTCCCTAGGTCTCTTCGCTGGTTTGATCGCCTGGAATTGCAGAAAACATCCCGGCTCATTTTCCATCGGAAGCGCGATTTCCTTTTTTACTTTCCTGGCCGTCACCGGAATT
>JALSKP010000433.1 GCA_026988815.1 Myxococcales bacterium
CCAGAATACTGTGATGTCATTCCATACTTGCTTTCCAGGATATTCTTCGCCTTCTTTGGCGAGGGTCCCGACCAAGTTTCCAGCGTTATCGATGGCAACAGTGGGTTCACGAAGAATACGAATCGTTCCGCCAACTTTGAATTCCTTGAGGGTTTCGAAGATATCAGCAGAAATATCAATGCCGCTTTTCAACCAACTTGGTCCGTTGTTTTCAATCCAGTTCTCAAAGAACTCATTAAGTTTGTCACGAATAACACCCGAGATGAGATTGCTCCCAAGGAAATCTTGAATGGTGTCTTTGAGAGATCCATCGGGAAGGAAATCCACGATAAGACCAAGAATTCCTGAGTCCGTTCCGCCATCTTCACCAATGAAGAAAGAAGCGGGGTCGGTTGCAAGTCGTCCAATCAATTCGATGGCCGTGCATACGCCGTCAGGAATCACGCCGCCGCCCGCATCGGGACAAACTGCGCCGAGTACGCTAAAGGTGTGATTGACATCATAGGTACCGCCGACTTGAGGAAGATTGTCATTGAGGTCAACAAGAACCTCGACCGACTCGCCATTTTCAATCGGAGCATTACCGTCTTTACAACCGAAGGCACTTTCAACATCAGGATTTGAACGCGACTTTCCACGCGCTTCAATGGTGTAGGCCGTTCCATTTGGAATATCGGGAATGACTACAACGGGAAGCGTCCCGTCAGCCGCGGTAACGCCTTGAGCTTGGGTAACCGCTGTTAGCATTGGGTTCTGGCCCGCCGTGGTTTCACGTATATGGTCAGCTGCAACTTCAGCACAGGTCACGTTTGCCGCAAAAGCACGAACCTTGATGTCTTTAAGATCGGCGGTGCCGTTGTGATTGAATGAAATACGGTAACTTGAGGCGCCCTTTGCGTTAATGGCAACCGTGAATTTGATGTCCGCAATTCCTGTTGCATTTCCGCCAACGCTTACGACGACTTCTACTGTTCCACCGTTATTTCCGGAGCGCAGTTCCACCTCAGCGATACCATCTTCGTTGGTACCCGATTGGGCTGACTCGAGCGTAGACCCCGTCGATGAGGTGTCCTTTAACTCGTAGTTAATCGCCGCGGCGTCGATGGGAGTTCCATCGGCTTCGAGAAGCTTAACACGCAGTGGACCCGAGGAACCAAATGGCAAATCCATTGCACACACGGGCTGGGTTTCAGAACAAGGCATCGTATGAACGAGCCGCGCTCCGGCTGGGATTTCCTTATCCGGATCGACACGATTATTATCGTTATCGCCGGGCGCAACCGTATCATCGGTACAAGCAAATCCGAAAACCAAAACAAACATCAACAACGAAGATCGCAATACGCGCATCTAGGACTCCTTTTATCGAGCTAAAGAACTAAAAATTCTAAAATTTCATAAGCTTTACGAAGTATACACTTAAGTTAATCCCGATCAAGAGAACAGCCTTCTTATATAGTGTCGGTAGTGTGATCCTTTTCGGCGGGTGAATGAAAAGCGGTTTCTTCTTTGGGAATGAAGAGACGTCCCCTCTACCTCTGGGAGAGGGCGCCCTGAGGATGTGCGTTAGCACTTCCGAGGAAGTACTCTTGGGGTGCTAGGGTCATTTGTGCAGCTCTGCTGTAGAGGGTCGTCAACAAAAGCAAGTTCTCTCAAAATCCCGCTGATATTAATCACACTATAGAGTCGGGTTTCCTTGTACAGATACTTCGCGTTTTGTGCCCTCTACGAAAGATTAAAGTACAGGGACCAACTCACTGCGATTTTCGTAAAAATCGGTTCGAAAAGCCGCGAAACGATTCTCCAAAATAGCCCTTCTCGCCTCTTCCATTAAACCCACGTAATAGGCCAAATTATGCCATGTACACAAACGCGCAGCAAGAATTTCTTTGGACTTAAAAAGATGGCGAACATAAGAACGTGTGTAGTTCTGGCACACATAACACGAACACGATTCATCGATGGGCTTTAGCGAAAGGCGATGCTCGGCGTTTCGTAAATTCACCGCGCCTGTATGCGTCAAACATTGCGCATTTCGTCCGTTTCGGCTCGGCAAAACACAATCGAACATATCAATACCTCTGGCGATATTTTCAATCAGATTTTCAGGCTTTCCTACCCCCATCAAATAACGGGGTTTGTCGGCTGGCATCTCAGGCGTCGTTGCAGCCACCGTTCGATACATCGATTCGGCATCCTCACCGACCGATAATCCACCGATTGCAAATCCATCAAAATCAAAATCCCTCAGCGTTTTGGCATGTTGGCGGCGTAGATCTTCGTGGGTTGCTCCTTGAATAATACCAAAGAGCGCACAATCATCTCGCGTTCGAGCCTTTAGGCAACGCTCTTCCCAACGTGTTGTTCGATCGATGCTGCGTTGCAAATAATCAAGCG
>JALSKP010000434.1 GCA_026988815.1 Myxococcales bacterium
CCAGTTTCTCGAATCGGCGCATCGTTTTTAAGCATCGCGTCGAGCAAGATTTGTATCGCTTCATCGATCGATTTATTGTAGTGTTCAAGCATGGCAATATCCTTTTTTTCACCTTTTATGGTGTGATGATTCAACTGGATATTGCCATATTTTTTTGAAAAGATCAGATCTCCGACTGGTTTTAATCAGACACAGTATAAACAGCTCGCATTGTAGAAAGATATAGTTTGTCATCAAACCAAACAACACTCCAAAAATCCTCAATAGTTTCTTGCTGATCAATAATTTTCCAAAGATCATCTTTACCTACAATAACGAGCCCCCGCCGTCCACAAATATAAACATTTCCATCTTCACTACAACATACTGCGGTTAACATTTGGTTAGTTGGACTACTTTTTCTTGTCCATATTTTAGAGTCGTAATGCCATATTTCACCATTCCAACCCACACCATAAATATTCTTTAATGAAAACCCATCAATTCCTTCAAACCCCCCAAGTTTACTCTCAAGTGTAAAATTACTAGATCCCAGAGGTTTCCAATTATTTTCTGAGCCTCGTACATATACTTGCCTTCCCACGCCTCCAGCAACAACAGCACCATCAATAACACTAACTGTACGCAGTTTACCAAATTTTTTTGGCGAAAAATCCTCAGTGCCAATTTTTTCTAATGTTCTGATTCCTCCACGCTTTGCGATTGAAACTTCTCCAAAATCACTTATGCAAATGATGGTTTCAGTTTCTTCTAAAACACATAAACCACACGTATTCCAACCATATGTTCCAAGATCATACCACCCATCTCCAAGCCAACCATATAGTTGTGTTGGAGATTTTGATGCCAAACCATCAACAACAGCAGAAATCACTACTAATTCTGAAGTTAGTACAGCTCCCTTTAAAAAAGTGTAATCAATTTTTAATGGTTCATTCAAAATAGACTCCTAGTCGCTATGATGTGACCCCGGCTCAACGGACACGTGTTTCATAGTAAACTACGCAACCACTTTAGTCACGTTTCCTGTTTCAAAATCATTGGGCGATACATATCCGATTGTCGAACGAAAGGCTAAAGAACAAAAGGATGCGAGTTTACAAGATGCTCGCAATGAATTCCGGTCGAAAGAGTCGCTACCCATTCTCGAAAAGATACGAAAATGGATGCAGGACAATACGGACGGATGGAAGGGCTCGAATCTAAATCGAGCGATTAAATATACGGATAAACGATGGGAAAAATTGACTTACTTTGCAAATAATCCCGACGTCCCCTTGCACAACAATCCCGCTGAATTCGCTTTGCGAAAACCGGTGCGAGGCCGAAAGAACTTCCACGGAAGCAAAAGTATTGATGGTGCAAAATTCAGTGCGATGGCGTACACGCTTTGCGAAACTGCGCGTAAACAGGGCATAGATCCAGGGAAATATCTCGGCGCAGTTTTTCGAAACGATCTCCCTGAACCGGGCACGCTAACTTTTCCTGAAGACCTTATCTATATTTTTTTGTCAACAACGTGCTTGGTCGATGTGGTAGGAATGAAGACGCTCAGAATTGTACCAATTATTGTATTTCAGTATTTTAACTCGTCCTTTCTCGCGCGTTTCAAAGAGATTTTCCAAGTAAACCATTTCCTGCTTCAAGGAACCAAAAGCGCTCTCCGCAACGGCGTTATCATAACAATCACCACGATAACTCACACTCCTTTTCGCCTTCCAATGATCCAACATTTTCACATCGTTTTCGGACATGTAAGGACTGCCCTGATCTGAGTAATAAAGGCCGCTAAATTCTTGGGAAGAAAACCCGATAAAGAGGGGCTCGAAGAATTGGTCATCGGCGAACTAAAAGATGACTCACAGATAGAAAGATATCGTAGTTTAGCAAGTCTCAAAGTTCCCAAGTTGGCCGACATAGCAGAAGCGGCAAATGTACTCGTTGCGGCCGCTTTGGAAAACGAAAACGCAGATCGAGAATTTCGGGAAGGGGAGGGACGTTCTTTAGAAATTTTGAAATTGGTGCTCGCGTTGCCGACACAGAAAAAATGAGGATTGTCCGGTTTGTGGAACGGTTGACGTGCTTACGCCCGAGTGGAGGCTGCAAGCCGAAGAGAACGTTGAAAAACAATCGGCGGCAACGCAACATAGAGCTCGTGCGATACGTGATTTGAAAACGGCTCAAGCTGGTGCGATGGCGCTTATTCGAAATGTTGGTCGACTGCCTGCAAACTCCGAATTTTCCGCGTTCCCGTCCGCAAGTCAAAAGCTAAAGGATGCTCGGGGTATTCTTGTGAAAGAAAAAGGAACGCTCGGCGTTTGGTCGCGTGAAGTTGCTTTTTTACTTCGCCAAGCTCTGGAGGAAAGTCTTAAAAATATAATCAAAATGAAGTTCGA
>JALSKP010000435.1 GCA_026988815.1 Myxococcales bacterium
GCAACGCGACGTCGGGATTATTTGCAAAGTAAGTCAATTTTTCCCATCGTTTATCCGTATATTTAATCGCTCGATTTAGAGTCGAGCCCTTCCATCCGTCCGTATTGTCCTGCATCCATTTTCGTATTTTTTCGAGAATGGGTAGCGACTCTTTCGACCGGAATTCATTGCGGGCATCTTGTAAACTCGCATCCTTTTGTTCTTTAGCCTTTCGTTCGACGTCAAAAAGCTCACCGATGTAATCCACCATTTCGGTTGCGACCGGAAAATCAGGTGCTGCCTCCACGAGTTTACGCCTGACGTGCGCCCAGTCATTGGCAATAACAAAGCTATCCATTTCTTGTTGCGCCTTGGTGAAGTTTGCCGCTCCATCACACATTAACACACCAGAATAGTAACCATATTTAGGATGTGTAAGCCGTTTCATGACACGTTCGTGTTCTTTTCGAGGACCAATTTTATCGGACATAGTCTGTGTATCCAAAACCAAAGGTTGGGGCGATAGAGGTCAATTCGTCAGTAGACAAGACGAAAGCTTGCCAATTCTTGCGGCCCAGTTCTAACATCGGCCATCCGGTCATCAGTATTCACACATGGCGATTTCAACGCCCTGCACCGAAGGGCTTCCTAGGTCGCCTCCCATCTCTTTGCCTGATGTTCGATCTGGTTCCAAAGTACATTCGGCTTCACAATCAAACCTTGGTCCGCCATTTGAACGGCCTGTGCCTCCAAGGGAATATGGATTCAAGCAGCAATTGGGGCTCGTGTGGTAGCACGTGAAACGATTCGGGCGTTTAGAAAAAATGTGACGGCGAAGTGCTATGGCGGTGATATTTCTCGTAAGAAAAAGCTTCTCAGCAAACAGAAGGCAGGGAAAGAAGCGAATGAAGATGGTTGGGTCGGTCGAGATTCCACAAGGCGCATTTCTAGCCGTATTGAGGACGGACGAGGATTAGGCTTTGACGCAAATCTTTCAGGATTTTGGCACAACACAATATTTTTCGTGCGTTGCTTGAAAGGTTGGATGTGGTCCCTATTCACGGGAACTTTTCATGGCGGCTTGAGCTAGAATTTGTAGGTGCACCACAGTATTTTTATTTTGGTTTATACAAGCAAATCACCGTGAAAAAAAAACACCTAATAAATAAACCAACCTTACTAATTAAAAGACTGGATCTTCTTTCCGCTCATTGGTAGCACGCGTTCATACTGGCCCATAAGTAGTGGGGGTCCTCAACTTGGAGATCTTATGAGATCTTATGAGATTTGTAACAACTAAAACTAGTTTTATTCTATTGGTGTTGGCCTTATCGCCTCCACTTTTTGCATTGAGTGTCACACCGATGACACTTGATGAAATGGCGCAGGAAAGTGCCTCGGTCAATATTCCTTATTCTTGTGAGATGCTACCATGAAGAACATTTTATATGTAATTTTAGTCGGTATGCTTAGCGTCATTTCTGGGAACGCTTTTGCTTATACTTTTCAAAATGGATCATCAGGGCCTCTTGTGCTTGAACAGAATGACTTGGGTGACCATTTGGTATTGATTTCTGGGTGTTCATACGGTGCGTCGAGTCAAGGGACAATAGACGCGATTCATGCGTTGGCAAAATGGAACGATCCGCGGTCCTCCGATTCGATATTTCGTGTAGAGTGGGCCCCTTGTTGGCGATCAAGGCGTGTTGGACGTTGGAGTCCAGACCATATTGACTATGACAATTCGGGAAGTGGTTATCTTAGTGATCTGGATAATGTACGGGTAAGTGAACGGGGAAGTATTTCTCAAGTAGTAGTAACCAATCGCCTCGATCCCGGAGTTGTAGGGCAGGTACGGAGAACGACGGATTTTTCTAAAAATAAAATCATCGCTTTTACAAATTTTATGACACCTAGTAATCTTTCTGGGGAAGTTGCTTGTGATAAAAAGGGCGGGCTCCGGATCAGAGAAATAATGATACACGAATTTGGGCACGGAATCGGGTTCGGCCATACCCAAGCATCACGCTGGGGAATCATGCAAGCCAGCAATGCAACCGGGCTTTATTGCGATAGCGAACTTAATCAAAGTATTGCCTCGCCTCATCCAGATGATTACATAGGCTTAGAGAGCCTCTATTCGTCAGGTGACGCCTATCGTGAATTGGCAGCGCTTGCCTACGAGAACGAGGTGGATCAGGATGGCCAGGCGCAAATTTCCCGGGCCGATCCTCCTGATGACGGGCTTTTTTATTGCCCTGGTGATACCATTCCAGACGTGGAGTTTTCAGTAGCTAATCTTGGGAACCAAAAACTAAAATACACCCGAACCTTTTGGTCCAGTTCGACCACGGACCTATTCTCGTCTGATAAATCCGTACTTTGGTGGCATTCTAATCGCACCAAGAGTCCAGG
>JALSKP010000436.1 GCA_026988815.1 Myxococcales bacterium
GTTAGTCGTCTTCTTTTAGAAAGTCGACACGAAAACGCACAGATTCATCAATGACCTCGACTTCGTGAAGAACAGTTGGCTCAACCACACCAAAACATTGCGGGCTTAAGATATTTTCTTCCATCTCATTTTCGTCGGTGGGAAGAATGCGATATTTTAGTCGCCCTTTTAAGATAACGATTTTCCCCCATGTTCCCGCCTTCGTATGGTGGGCTTTGAGTAACCCTTTGGGAACGCTATCGGCGTCAAATTCAGGGGTAGAACGATAAACTGAAAAATGGTCGGGCAGGGTTTTCATAAAAGCTCCTTCTTCTACAATTTTATAGACTAGCGTCGGTATGTCGAAACGCAAGTCAGGTTCTGTATTCCAATGGACCACGATAGCGGGAATTTATTTCGATCGAATAAGAAATAGCGATTTCGCGTATATCTTAACGGGTTTCGAGTCTCCACCCGACATTGTAGATGATCGTGTTCCGAAGATCCCGATAAAGGCCGGTTATACTTTCTTCGGCAAGAGCCACTCCGCAATTTCCCCCTATATCGGCGATGATTCGGCTGGGATCCGAGCATGAATTTTCGTTAAATTCGAAGGATAGCGGGGCTGTCAAGCGCCGTGGTGCAGGTGCATGCTCGTGGCTCATTCTCAGATTCTTCGTGGCATTCATAGAGAACAAAATAGCCACATTCATCATATTCAAACGCAAACAAATCGAGCTCACAACCTGAGGCAGTCTTTTCTAAAGAACCTGCTAGAAAACTGCTGTCATATTCGGAGCAATAATCATAGCCAGTATCTACGATGGTTGCACTGGTTGTCCCTCCATTGTTCGAATTTTTAGTGGAACCTACACATGTCTGGTTTTTGCAGGTTCGGAGGCTGCATCCGGACATTTGGATCTCGCGCCAGGAATTGAAATGAAAATTCATAAGAACATGGGCGTACAATATTGTGGGATGTATTTGAAGCGTTTACCCGCTTTTTTTTCGAAAGTTAACGCCATCAAATTGTTTCGAATCATAGCTCGTCGAAAATACTATCAAAGGCTTCTTTAAAAGTTGTATCATCAAGATCTGCGGCTTTTTTTTGTGGGGCTCTTCGTATTGCACTTTCCGCGTCGTGAGAATCGTACATACGGTAGAGGGCCTCTTCGATGAGTTTGGTCGCGTTGGGAAATTGTCCCGAAGCGAGGTCGCGTCTGATACGCGCTTCAAGGTCAGCGTTAAGATAAATATCCATGAAAATCCTTTTTCAGCCGCTTCAAAAATAAGCTGATGACCGGTCCTTGGTCGTCTGCTTTTATCTCGTAAAAAGAGCGTTTTGACAATCAAGAATTTTGCACCGTTTTTTTTTTGAAAAGCGCCCGAAATCGATCGTCGGACGATTGAGAATCCGCATTCGAAATTAATCCCTAACTTTAAGGATAACGCTCTATTCGTCCATTTCCTCGTCGACCTCGTTCATAAGATCTTCGAGGCTTTTTGCCCCGCCTTTTTCGTCTTGGGATTCTTCCTCATCCACCTCGTTCATGAGGTCCTCCAAACTTTTGGGAGCATCGGTTGTCTTAACTGCCTTCTTGATTTTTTTACCTGTTTTCTTCGCTTTCTTTTCGATGACTTTTTCTTTGCCTGTAGGAAAGGGAACGTAAAATCCCTTACCTTTTGAGAGGCTAACAAGACCAAGACTCACAGTGGGAACGTAGGTGACAAGAATCAAACAAACGAGCATAAGCGACACGAACGGAAGGACAGCTTTTACGATCGTTCCGATGCCTTTCTTAAAGAGTGTACTCGAAACGAAAAGATTCAGACCGATGGGCGGCGTAAGGTAACCAATCTCCAAGTTTACGATAAATACAATGGCCAAGTGCAAGGGATGAATGCCCAAGGAAAATGCAATCGGCGCGAGCAAGGGAACCAAAATGAGAATGGCGGACATGATGTCCATGAAAAAGCCGACAATTAAAAGCAGGATGTTCACGATTAAAAGAAAGGCAACGATGGAAAGATCCAGACTTACGATCCACTCGACGGCGGCCTCAGGAATTTTGGCGCGATCCAAATAAAGATTAAAACTCAGGGCCAATGCCATAATGATAAGTAAGCTTCCCATGAGGACAGCACTCTCGCGGAAGATGCGCGGAACATCGGCAAGGGTGATGCTACGATGGATGAAAAATTCAACGAAGGCAGCATAGACCACCGACACGGCAGCAGCTTGGGTCGCCGTAAAAGCGCCAGAATAAATACCGCCTAAAATGATGATCGGAAGGTTGAGTGCCCAAAAGCCTCTCCTAAATTTGGATAGCATTTCAGAGAAAGAAAAAGGCGTCGTATCAACCTTGTATTTTCGGCCAATCTTCATCGCGTAAATCGCAAAGATAACACCGA
>JALSKP010000437.1 GCA_026988815.1 Myxococcales bacterium
TTCGAATGTGCGTCCAGTGTGCCGCTGGAAAATCAAAAAAGGTTAATAAGCGGTCCACGTCTTTAGTAAGGTTGTTCACTGCTTTGGGATATTTGTCCTCATACATTTCTTTGAAGTCTTTGATCCACCTTCCCACGCTTTGAAACGTGCTTCCGCTTCGCCGACTTTGACCAATGTCTCGACCAATTCGAAGAAAGGAAAAAACGGGTCGATTTCTGTTCTTAATGCGAGTTCGACGATTTCATGGAGTGACTTTTTATCGGCGAGGGATAACAAGACCTCAGCAGAAATAGTCGTGTCCCTTGCGAAGGCAGAAATAGCTTGATGCCAAAGGTCGTCCGGCCAGACCAATTGTTGGTTTCCGCCTCCACCACCTTCGACATAGCGTTTAGCGCATTCGGTTAAAAAGTCGGGGTCCAAATCATCTACGGACAAACGTCTCATTTCGACTAGAGCACTTCTCAGACCTGCGTTGTGGGGATGGGGAAGAGATTCGGAGTCCGCAATAAATTGGGAAAAAAAGGCGTCATCCCCAAGGTCATTCTTCTGTTGAAGAATGCGAACAAGATCGTGGGGCCGTCCGGGAATGTCGGACTCGTCCCACAAATTTGTCCATCCCCATTCTTTGACAATTTTTCCATCAGGAGCCCCCAGTGCGACAGCATTTGCTAGGCGAAGAAAATCCCTTGCCTCAAAATAAGCGGTCGCGCTCACTGAAACAAAGGGTTTCCAGAGATACATATCGCCACCGAATTTTTCGGGGAGGGTTTGCAATATCGAACAGAGCTCGCCAATTAATGTGGCTTCGTCGTGACGATGGATAAATTGCTGGAACTGTGTCTCAAGCACCCATCCCTCGAAATTATCAAAAATTTGCTTAAGTTCCTTGGTCCCATCTCCATCAAAAATCGGATGGTCAAAACCAATGACGCCTTCCAGTTTCGCATGAGTGAATGTTGCGCGCTCGAGTTTGGCGCCGGTGAAATCCGCGCCGCTTAAATCGCAATTTTCAAAATCGGCGCCCGTTAAGTTCGCTTTATTAAATTTTGCGCCTCGCATCGAGCTTCGTGAAAAATCGATATCCTCCAAACGTCCCATGGAAAAATCAGCGCCATCCAAAAACGAGTCTGTCATGATGGAGTTAATGAGAGTGACCCCGCGAAAACTTTGTTTTTCTGCCAGAACTCCGACTAGTGCGGCACGCGTTAACGTCGCAAATTTTAGGTCGATATCTTTTAGATCAACGATCGAAAGGTTGATCTGTCCCTCGTTTTTTCCTCCTTCCCATAATGCCATGGGGAGGCCAGCGACCGTTAAGATTTGCCATCGTCCGAAAGAAGAGTTTCGAATAAAAATTTGATGGGCGCGAAGCATGACTTTCCATTCTTGTTTGTCGATTGCTCGGATCATTTCTCTAATCCGTTTAGGGCTGAGTGTATCGTCCATTATGTTTTTGGAATGAGGTAGACAACGTTATCACCGACCCAATCGAGAAGGGATTGGGCTTCTTTTTTAGTCGCGCCCAATTTCACAAGAGCCTTAAATGACCCTTTTTTTCCCTTCAGGGATTCGATGCTTTCCATTTTTTTCCTTTTTCAAAATATTAAAATATTAAAATATCAATATAAACTAGGCGTCGAGTATAGAACTGAACGCAAAGCTTGGCAAACCATTTGGAAGAATCTCACAAATGCCTGGTGGGATGAAAGGTTTTTGCATTCCAGCGCAAAAGCAAAACAAAAGAAAACCATAGAAACGATGTCGATGACCGCAAAGTTGGCGGTTTTTGTCGCTTCTTTAAGGTAAAACATTCGGCCAAAATCCACCGCTAACAACTCACTCCAACTTGTATATTTGTCGGAAGGCTGTTATACAGGGTTCGCTTTTTGTGCTTAATGTTTGTTTGTATTTATTTGATGTTTCTTGAGGAGGAAAAATGGCAACTGCGATTTTTGATGTTTCGATTAAAAAAGTTGGGAAAAGTTTTATTGAGGTTTTATTCGAAGAGCTCCAGGAGGGTGGGCTTGGCCTTGAACCTTCGTTGGTGATGAGAGCGCTCGCCGAACCGCTGGGCTTTCAATCGGAGGAACTCTACGATGAGGCATTTCTAAAAAGGGCCATGCCTGAAACCTTTCTCTTTTTTTTGGTTCTTCATACAAAAAAGAATACTGCTCTTTTTCGCGTGGGTTTATCGAAGGAGCACCTTCTCGCTTTTGAAAAAGGAATGGGGTGGCAAAGTTACGATTATGCGATGGACCGTACTGAAGTTCTCAATATCGCTCAGTCCGAGGACGGTAAATTAGCGATTACAGGTCTTGCGTCTTGCCTTCTTCCCTCGGCATCGGCGGCAACCATTCAAGGTAGTTCCTACCGTGGATTGGGCGCCATCA
>JALSKP010000438.1 GCA_026988815.1 Myxococcales bacterium
CTTTTTGGTAGATAAAACGGGACAAGCAGGGACGGAAGAAGAAGTCGCGGCGAACTTAAATGGCTTTGATGAAAGCGAGTCTTTTGACATTAATCTGCAAACAGGTGAAGCAAAAGTCGGTGTCGATGATGTTTCCTTCTTATGTATGGTTCCAAAGGAAGCGCCCGGGCGAAAAGCACCTTTTCCGGTGGTGATTTATGGTCACGGATACGGCAGTTCAAAAGTCGAATCTTTAGGCTTTGGCGCCCAAATGGCAAAGTTCGGATTGGCTACCTGCGCTATCGATAATGTCGGTCATGGTACCGTCATTCCCCCCGATTTCTTGGCCAATCCTCTGTTGAGCCGCGTGCTAGACAACGCCAAATTGGATAACGTGATTCGTGTTTTTGAGCACGGTCGTCAACGCGATGTTACCAACGATGGCGTTCCTGATTCAGGCGGTGATTATTGGTCCTCGGACACCTTCCATACACGTGACATTGTTCGTCAAACCACCATCGATTATATGCAGTTCATTCGCGTTCTACGTGGATTTAACGGCAAAGATAAGTGGCCCCAAAGCGAGGATATGAGTAATCCTATCGTCAAAGTGAATCAAAAACTTCACGCTGGTTTTGATGCCACCGGTGACGGCAAACCCGAACTTGCTGGCGATTTCAATGGAGACGGCGTGGTCGATTTCGGGGGCGAACAACCCGTTTACGCGTGGGGACAATCGCTGGGCGGAATTCAATCGGCGATTCTTGTCGCCGTTGAACCCGTCATTCGCGCTGCTGCTCCAACGGCTGGCGGCGCTGGAATTGTAGATATCGCGATCCGTTCGACCCAAGGTGGTGTTCCACAAGCGGTGATTCTTCCCATGCTCGGACCTATTGTTCTCGGAAGAGAGCTTCCCAATTACGACGACCAAACAGGAGAAAGTATTGAATCGGGGCGTTATCAGATAGAAATATTAATTAATAACGCTTTTCAAGATAAGTACGTTCCCGTCGCTATCGTCGAGGGTCTAAAGCCGGGCGATAAAATGATCCTGCATAACCTTAACCGTGAGAAAAATCCTGAGCTTGTTGATGCCTTTGAACTTAGTCCATACGCGACTGTTCGCAAAGGAGGATTTAGAATTGGCGTCGCCGCTGATGCGTTGACGGCCAACTCAAAACGAAGAATTCTTGGCTTTGATGCTACGCAAAATGTGGAGAATTTTCATGATCGTGTCGCTCCTCCTTTTCAAGGATTGAATGCGCGATTTTACTACAACGCACGTTCACGTCGTCCTTTCACGATTGGAAAACTCACCGGCGATGTGAAGCAAGAGTGGGAAGGTTTTCAAACGCCCCATGAAGGTATGAATCCAAAATCGCATAAAATTGTGTATGACGGAATCATCTCCACACAAGGTGAAAAGGTAATCCGGGCGAGTGTGGCTGGGCGTCTTCGTGTGAAAATCAACGGGGAACGCATCATCGATATTAGAAATTCTACCGAAGATGTTGAGTTCAAATTTAAGGACGATAGCGCCACGATTGAAATCGAATTCTTTCGTGAAGGTAAGGACGGATCGTTTTCTCTTGCCTATGTCGATGGAGATAATGTGAGCGAAATTCCTGCAAAAGATCTCTCTTCACATATCGCGTTGACGGCCGCTGAAAAAACCGAATACGAAAAGCATCGTATTGAGGACCCTCGAGATTTCGGAGACCCATTAGTAATCGAGTTTACTAGAGATGGGGAATCGATTGCTGGCGTCGAGGACGTGAGCACCTTCCAAATGGATGCTTTTTTCCAGAACATTCATCATCCCAAAGGCGCACCTTTGGCCTTGCTCAACGAGGGGTGGGGACAGAGACGACAATCGCCTTCTTTCCGACGTTTTCTTGGTATTGCTCAAATGGTTCTCGATCCAGCAGATCCAGGAATTTACGCTCGCAACTACTTTGAGGAGCCGTTGACTTTTCCTTATGAAAGTAAACAATTTCAAGACGGTGGTTCAAACGTTCTAGTGATTCCAACCGTCGGTGATCCCAAGGTTCCAATTGCAACTGAGATTGGCTTGGCTCGTATCGGTGGCATTATCAATACGCTTGATAATGATCCCCGTTATGGCATGACCGCCAATCAATTTCTGACGAAAAATTTCGTCTATGAGGCCATTCCGTGGTTAGATCGTTTTCCTAAATATCCCAATACCCTTTTCGATATCGACGACCTAGATCGAGGTGAATTTAGAACGAAGAATAACCCCGACCTGGTCGACCCAAATCCAGATGCGACAACGCCGTTTAGAGCGACCGTTGAAACGCCCTACGGCATGTCTGGTATGCGCATTCCTTATGTTAAGGAAACCGGAGACCACGGATTTTTCCTTCCCACACCATCGAATCATTTCGACATTGATTCTTTTATGGCAAATCAAATCGGCTATTATTTCGCCACTGGCGGAAAAGTTCTTAGCGACGATCTATGTTTAGAAGATCTATTTATGACCGAATGTGATTTTTACGATTACGATTCGTGGACGCGACCCGACATTCAATAGGGTCCCGTCATTCTAAGGTTCAACGTCATCGCAGTCTTGGTAGGGCTAGGCCTTTTTTTGAGCGCATCTCAAGCGCACGCCCAATTCAATGTTCAAGATTGTAATTCCGATATTACAACCTGTTCGGCGTTGATTTCCTCGACCTCTTCCTCATCTACCGCGCTCGCCGGTGGTTTGATTTTCACTATCGTTCTGGGAGCAAATCAGGCGTCAGCTTTGCGCGGATTTTTGAAACGAAATCGTGTAGCACTGATACTCGATGTCTCGCGCGGAGGCGGCGAGAGTCTCCACGACCTCGCCCGCGTGTTGGGGATTGGTCCTCTTAATCATCGCCCTTTTGGAAAGAAGATGCGCATTTTTCGAAAACGGGTTACACAATGGATTCTCTTTCCTCCGCCAGACGAGGAAGGTTTTATGTCGATGGTGCGCTGGATGAAAGGCGGCCTAGGATCGCCAAAAGGAGCAGAGAATGGATAAATTTGAATTGAAGATTGAGACCTTGAATAAGGTGCAAGAAAACATGCTTCTTGTAGAGTGCAGTCGGCAAGACGGCGAAAAGATAAAGGCCAAAGCTGGTCAGTTTTTTATGTTTTTTTTCGATGAAGACAAGGACCCGTTCAACCGCTCCTATTCCATTGCTAATGCGATTGATGGAGAGATGGAAAGGGTAGAGTTTATCATCTCGCCGTCTAAGAGCGGAAAAAGCTATTCTAAAATTAATGCGTGGAAAGAGGGAGACCTTGTGAAAGCCACTGGACCTCACGGTCGATTTCGTCTCAAAGGAAACGAAGAAAATCTTGTGGCTATTGCAACGGGGACGGGGATTGCTCCCTTTCGAGCGATGTTGCCCTCTTTTGTAGAGAAGATGGAAAAAGGAGACAAGGTTACTATTATTCACGGCGCCCGATGCGAATCAGAGGCGATCTATTCCGATGAGTTAATGCGCTTCGCCGAAGATTATCCCAACTTTTCCTACAAGCTTTGCCTGAGTCAAGAACGCAAAGAGGGATGTATTAACGGCCGCGTTCAGAACGCCCTAGAGATCGATCAACTTTGCGAAAAGACCACCTATTTTTTATGTGGCAATCCTCTGATGGTGGACGAGGTTAAGTCTCTTCTCACCGAGTCTGGCGTAAATAGGCGCTCTGTTCGAACCGAGTCCTACGTCTCGCCAAATTAAATAGAATCAAATCAGGGAATCGTTGACCATATTCGTTGCGTTCGTTAAGTAAGGCCCAACTTCGAGTTGGACGACAAAGGATGAGCGAAAATATCGAAAATAACCTACGCTACATTGTCGTCGAAGGCCCTATCGGCGTTGGTAAAACAACCCTCGTTACCAAGCTCGCCCATTCTCAGAACGCTAAAACCGTTTTTGAAATTTTTGAGGATAATCCTTTCCTCGCTGACTTTTATTCTGATCGCGATCGGTACGCTTTTCAGACGGAGATGTTTTTTCTCCTCAGCCGATACAAACAACAAGAAGTTTTTGCCCAAGACGATCTCTTTCGAAAAATGTCCGTAAGCGATTATATTTTTACGAAATCTCGTCTTTTTGCGAGCCTTACCCTCACCGATCATGAACTCGTTCTCTACGATCGTATGTATTCAATTTTGTCCACCCAGGTGCCCAAGCCTGATTGTGTGATCTATCTTGATGCACCCCTTGATGTGCTTCTTAAACGCATTCGTAAGCGTGGTCGAGATTATGAAAAAAATATGGATCAAGAATATTTAGATCGTCTGCGCGTTCTTTATGGACAGTTTTTTCAACATTATGACGAGACGCCCATGTTGAAAGTTGACACCAGTACTATCGATTTTACGAGCGACGATGATGCGGTAGCAAAAGTCTTAGCCGACGCAAACCGCGCCGCAATAGCGTTCCGTCGCTAAACCAATTTTAAAATACTAGGGCGTGAAAAACGTACGACGAAAAAAGGGGCCTAGGCCCCTTCTAAAAAACAACAAAGATGTTTTAGCTGTTCGCGATTCGACGAAGAACCATATGAAGGATACCGCCGTTTCTATAATAGTCGATCTCTACTGGTGTATCGAGTCGCACGTTAGTAGTAAAGTTTACTACACTTCCGTCGCTCTTTGTCGCACTAACGTCCACTGTGCCCAAGGCTTTGACATTGTCATCGACCGCGATGTTGAAACTTTCGTTTCCGTCTAAACCCAAGGACTCAGGTGTATCGCCAGCTTTGAACTCAAGCGGAAGAACGCCCATGCCGATGAGATTTGAGCGATGAATGCGCTCATAGCTTTCGGCGATAACGCATCGAACGCCGAGTAGGTAGGTTCCCTTGGCGGCCCAATCGCGAGAAGATCCCATGCCGTAATCTTTTCCAGCGAGAACAACCAAAGGCACGCCGTGCTTCTGATATTTAACCGCGGCATCAAAAACGGTGGTCACTTCACCTTGCTTGGGATCTTTGTCGCTCACATAATGGAGGTGGCTAAAATCACCGCTCGGCGTTTCGTCAGGACCAAGATACTTGGTGTATCCGCCTTCCTTACCTTCGGCGAGTTTGTTCTTGATACGGATATTACCAAAGGTACCGCGTGTCATGATCTGATCGTTTCCGCGACGAGAACCGTAGGAGTTAAAGTCGCGACGCTCGACGCCATTGGCGCGAAGAAAATCAGCCGTTGGAGAATCATCTGGAATCGCCCCAGCAGGCGAAATATGATCCGTGGTTGTGGAATGCCCATACCAGCCTAAAAGCTTTGCATCTTTAATTGGCGTAATCGGCTCGGCTTCCTTTCCCATGTTTTGGAAGAAAGGCGGCTCCTGAATATAGGTTGACGATTCTTGCCAGCCAAACACGCCGGTTTTCTCGGCGGCAATATCTTGCCACTCTTGAGAACCCTCAGACGCTTTTGAATATTCTCTCACAAAATCTTCCCGTTTTACCGACACTTCTAAGGCGTCCGCGATAGCTTGGTTGGAAGGCCAAAGATCTTTTAAGTAAACATCCTTACCATCTTTATCTTGTCCCAAGGGGTCATTGTAAAAATCGACGTTCAAAGACCCAGCGATCGCGTAGGCTACAACCAAGGGCGGTGATGCCAAATAGTTTGCTTTAATATGAGGGCTGATTCGACCTTCGAAGTTTCTATTTCCAGATAGAACTGAACATGCGACGAGATCGCCTTCATTAATTGAGGCCACAATCGGCGCGTCCAAAGGTCCCGAGTTTCCGATGCAAGTCGTGCAACCGTAGCCAACAGTGTAGAACCCCAGTGCTTCAAGATCTTCCGTTAGACCAGCGGCATTGAGGTAGTCGGTGACCACGCGTGAGCCTGGCGCAAGCGATGTTTTAACCCAAGGCTTGGCTTTCATGCCGCGCGCGTTGGCCGCTTTTGCGAAAAGACCGGCAGCGATCATCACGCTCGGATTTGAGGTATTTGTACAGGAGGTGATCGAGGCGATAACCACGTCTCCATCATCAAGGATGAAATCCTCTCCTTTATGGGTGGTCGGAACGCCAGCGTGAGCTGCGTCTTTTCCGAAGGTTTCCTTGAGTGCTTTCTCAAAAGTCGATTTCATATCGCCGAGAAGAATTTTATCTTGGGGGCGTTTGGGTCCTGATAACGAGGGCTCAACCCTTCCCATATCGAGGTCCATCGTTTTGGTATAAACGATTTCGTTTTCGTCAGTTCTCCAAAATCCGTTTTCTTGGCAATAGGTTTTAACAGCTTCGATATGATCGAGGTCGCGACCGGTGAGCTTAAGGTAATCCAAGGTCTTTTGATCGACCGGGAAGAAACCCATCGTTGCACCATACTCGGGCGCCATATTCGCCAAAGTCGCGCGATCGGCTAGCGATAGATTGTCTAATCCTTCGCCGTAAAACTCGACGAATTTTCCAACCACCCCGAGCTCGCGGAGCATCTGGGTCACGGTTAGAACCAAATCCGTTGCGGTCATTCCTTCTTTGAGTTTACCTTTTAGGTTAAATCCAACGACTTCGGGAATGAGCATGTAGATGGGTTGACCCAACATTGCAGCTTCGGCCTCGATTCCGCCCACGCCCCAACCAAGGATCCCCAAACCGTTAATCATCGTGGTGTGACTATCTGTTCCGACCAAAGAATCGGGATACATCCAACCGCCTTTTTCAAGGGTCACGCCAGCCAAGTATTCAAGGTTCACTTGGTGGACAATGCCGGTTGCGGGAGGAATGACGGAAAAGTTTTCGAAGGATTTCTGTCCCCATTTAAGGAACTCATATCGTTCTTGGTTACGTTCAAATTCACGCTTAACGTTCTTCGCCATTGCGTCTTTGCTACCATAAGCATCGATTTGAACGGAGTGATCGATGACGAGATCGACATGCGATAGAGGATTAATCTTAGAGGTATCGCCTCCCATTCTCTCCATCGCACTTCGTAATGCAGCGAGATCGACAACGGCTGGAACGCCGGTGAAATCCTGCAATACAACCCTGCCCGGATTGAAAGCAATTTCCTGTTCGCCGACATCTTTGGCGTTATAATTGGCGAGTGCGTTGACGTGATCTTCGAGGACAACTTTGCCGTCTACGTTACGTAAGCATGACTCAAGTAGAACACGGATTGAGTAAGGTAGTTTACTAATATGTCCGATCCCAGCATCGCTAAGTGCAGCTAAACGTGCGTACTTATACGTTCCTGTTTTGGTCTCGAGCGTGGATTCTGCGTTAAATGGATTTGCCATTTTGTGACTCCTTTTGTCAGGGTGTTTGAATTACTAATGGATTTATATGAAGTTTAAAGATATAAGTACAAATGATAATAAATATGGTTAAGATAAAAAATATTTATGGATAAAATTCTCGAAATATTCAAAATCAGTCAGGATTAATCGCACAAATGGAAACTGCCCAACTCCAAACCTTTGTCGCCTTGGCGCGTATCGGGAACATGACTGAAACCGCAAAAAAGCGTTTTCTTACCCAGCCTGCGGTATCCTCACAGATCGCTGCCTTAGAAATGGAACTTGATGCGTTGTTATTTAACCGATCGCGAAAAGGGGTGACCCTGACCGAGGCAGGACGCGTCTTTTTACTCTACGCGCGCGATGCATTAATGCGAATGGAATCGGGGAGATCTGCCTTGGCATCACTCAAGGGCTTGGAGCAAGGCTCGCTTTCCATCGGCGGTGGTGCGACGGCGACCACCTATTTATTACCTTCAAAAATCGGTGCTTTTCACGCACGTTATCCAAATATTCGTTTTTATGTACGCGAACAGGCGAGTCGCGGCGTGGTCGATGCCGTTCTTTCCGGCGAGCTCGATTTGGGCATTGTTACTTTACCGATTCAAGTACCACGACCGGACCAGAAAAAAATCATTATCCAGCCATGGTCAAAAGATGAGCTTAAGCTCATCGTTCCCCAAAATCACAAACTTCAAAAAAGAAAATCGTTTCGTTGGCAGGAACTCGACGGCGCACAATTGGTGTTATTCGAAGCGGGATCAGCGGTTCGTGAACACATTGATCAACGGATAAATGACTCGGGCATACACGTTGATATTGTGATGGAATTGCGCTCCATTGCCTCGATCGTTCAGATGGTTCGCCAGGGTATAGGGGCCGCATTTGTGAGTAAATTTGCGCTCGGCGAGAATGAAGGTTTGCGGTGTTTGGATGGGAAAATTGGGCGCGATTTGGCGCTCGTCTATCGCTCCGATCGAGAGCTGAGTCCGTCCGCAAATGCCTTCTTGAAGATGATGTAGTTAGACGGTTACGCCGCCATCAACATCAACACAGCGACTCGTGAAATAGTCGCATTCGATAATAAATTTAATGGCCAGGAAAATCTCCAGCGGATCTGCGGCGCGTTTTAGAGGCACGGCACCAAGAACGCGATCGAGTATTTCTGGACGCATGGCATCAAGAATCGGTGTTTTCACAAAACCGGGTGCGACGGCGCCTACGCGGATTCCGAATCGAGCAAGTTCTTCGCCCCACAATTTGGTATCCGCTACGAGTCCCGCTTTGGCGGCACTGTAGTTTGATTGGCCTCGATTGCCGTGTCGTGAAACCGAACTAACGTTGATAATCACGCCTGCACTAACTTTGTTTTCGATCATCGCCGCCGCCGTTTCACGGGTGCAAAGAAAGGGCCCGGTAAGGTCGATATCGATGACTTTTTGCCATTGGTTTAAGGACATTTTCCGGATGTTTCCGGTATCCTTATCGATTGAGACGAGCAAAGAATCCCGAAAGATCCCTGCATTATTGATAAGTCCGTTTACTAAACCAAAGGTTTTAGTGGTCTCTTTAACAAGGTTAATAACGGATTGCTCGTCCGAAATATCGCCTTGAAAAATAGCGAGCTTATCGGAGTTGATTTCATCTCGAAGTTCGAAAAGTCCTGCCTCGTTGATGTCGGCTGCCATGACCTGCGCGCCGTGTTTGATAAGCTCTTGGGTAAAGCATTTTCCAATTCCACTGGCTGCACCAGTAACGATGATTTTTAATTCTTCAATTTTCATGCATTGAACCTAATGGTACTAAGTTAGGGGTCGGGTTCGAAGGTCCCGAATAATATCTTCAATTTCGTAGGTATGTCGAAATCCCAATTCTCGACGAGCACGTGAATCGTCAACCATGCACACGTATTTAATATGGTCGAGCTCTGGCCAAGGCCAGTCGGATACTTTCATTGCCCATCCCATTTTGAGTAGGCGGCGAACGACGATTTCTGGCATCGGACGCGGCTTGCGTCCCAGTTTAGCCAGGACATAGGAAAGCGGAACGGGGGAGGGCCCAGCGAGATTATATACGCCTCGAATGCCCGGAATAAGGGCGCGTTCAAAGGCGCCAACAAGGTCTTCAACATGAATCAGTTGTAGCATGGGATCAAAACCCATGAGCGTAATAGGCGACTTTAACCGTAGGAATCGACTGGGCGCGTTATTGACCTGACCGACGATATGGACGGGCCGTAGGATCACCGTTTCGATTTCTGGGTGGCGCCAGAAAAAGGTATTGCAAAACATATCGAGGCCGATGAGATCGCGAATGCCGTCGAAGTTTTGGCCGCCCATGAGGGCCGCGTCTTCGGTTAAAAACTGCGGGTTTCTAGGATCGGGACCGTAGACATTTGCAGAGGAGAGCACGACGACTTTTCCCACACGGTGTTCGGCGCACAATTCAAAAATTTTCTTTGTACCGTTGATATTAAAATCATGATGTTCGGCGTCCGTTGATCGCGGATTGTGCATGATGTTGAGGTGAACAACGGCATCAACGTGTTGGCGTCGAAAAACATCTTCGAAGCTTCGTCGACGGATGTCCACACGTTCAAAGTGAATATCTTTGGGGAGGTGTTTTACCTTACGACGGTCTACACCGATGACTTCAAATTTTCGATGAAGACGTCGCGCGAGCGCTAGACCGAGTCGACCCCCAATACCTGTTACGATAACACGTTGCTTTTTTTGTCGGCGGGCCTTGGCGCGAAGAGCTTTGGAATCTCGAGATTTCAAAAGAAATATCCTTTTCGAGAAGTAAGTCCATCGTTGAGCAATCTTTCGATAGAATTAGTAACGATTTTTACCTTATCTCGAATTGCGCGATCTTCTTCGTCTGGTTTTCCTTCAAAAATAAGAGGCTCTCCAAAATGAATATGATATTTCACAGGCAAGGGAAAAGTACCTAGAGGGGAGACGGGAAAGGAGGGTAGGCCAGCGGTTTTGGCAATCGTTTCGATATTCCATACCGAGGGTATTTGTTCTTCCCCGCCAATCACGCCGATGGGAATAATGGGCGTTTGGGTTTCTAAGGCGAGGCGCATAAATCCGAGACCAAAATTGGTCAGCTCGTAGGCTTTATCGTAAGTTTTACTGATACCTTTAATGCCTTCAGGAAAGACCATCAAACAGCCGTCGCGTTCGAGCAATAATCTGGCATTGTCGCGCGTCCCGGTCACTTGGCCAGCTCTTGCGAATACCCAAGATAGGAAAGGAATGGTTGGAATCCAATGCTCGACCATCGATCGAATCATGCGTGGTTTTTCTTTGTCGAAGATGCACGCTGCACCGATGAGCATACCGTCGAGAGCGATCTGTCCGGAATGGTTTGAGACCAAAATACACGCCCCTGAATCGGGTACATTTTCAAGTCCAACGACCTCGGTTCGAAAGTATTTTTTGTGTAAAAAATAGATGGGTGGACCGACGTAGCGGAGAAATCCTGGCTCAAAACCGAAAGGGTCATAGCCGTATTTGTTTTGACCGGCTTCCATTTGAAGAATACGTTCCCACGTTTCTTCGGGAATCTTTCCGACGCTGATATTCGCGATTTTTCGAGCTTTGGATGTGAGGGATTCGAACATGTGTCGCCGATTTTGTAGGGCGTGGCTTTGTGCCTCGCGCCAGGCTAGGACTATCTAAAACGTTCTTCTTGAAGTTCGTTTTCAGCAATTTCGTCCGAGATATCATCATCGCCGAAAACAGCTTTGCTCCAGCTGACGACGGTTCCAAACAATCCAAGGGAGATGTATAAAATCATGAGTGCAACAAAGGCTGCGCTAGGCCGCGTGTAGGCGCCCAACATTAGCGATCCGAATGCGAGTAATAAGATTGCTAAAATCGATTTACTGCTGAACTTCATGTCTTTAAAGGTTCGATACTTTACGTTGGAAACCATAAGTCCGCCCAATAAGATTGACATCACGGCGACGGCCCACGTTGCGCCGGTTGAAACGCGTTGTGTTAAGGCGAGGTGTGCCATAACGACCGATACGACCGCGCCTGCAGCCAGCGGTGTGGGAAGTCCAAAAAAGTATTTCATTACACCGTCATGTTCGTTGGCCATGACGTTAAATCGAGCAAGTCGAATGATCGCAGCCGCTGCGAAAAGGAAGGCGATGAACTTTCCAAACAAACCAAGTGGCGTTAATCCCCAGGTGTAAAGGAGAAATGCGGGTGCAATACCAAAACTCACGGCGTCAGCGAGGGAGTCCAGTTGTACGCCGATTTCTGATTCCGAGCCTGTCATTCTTGCAACACGCCCGTCAAATCCATCGCAAATCATAGCTACGACAAGCAACCACGCCGCGATTGACATCTGATGTACATCATCGCCGGCCGTAATTGAGAGAAATATACTATTGAACCCAGCGAAAAGGCTGGCCATC
The DNA here is from genome assembly GCA_026988815.1 of Myxococcales bacterium. GTDB lineage: Bacteria > Myxococcota_A > Bradymonadia > Bradymonadales > Bradymonadaceae > CALJNB01. The sequence continues at coordinate 11,674 of JALSKP010000438.1, forward strand.
GTTAATGAATTTGGAAGGATATATTTGGCGTTTTCTAATTTCATACAATCAATATTTTGGCTCTTCTCTTGGTGATACTTTAAGAAAAAAGACGTTGTTTAACTCCCTAATTTATAGTTTTCTAAGGCCCGAATGTCAAGTTCTGAGAAGGGCTAGAGATCGGATCTCTAGCCGGTGGAGTAGAGTGGTGGTAGACGCGGATACGATTCACTCCATGATGTGGAATCCCGATGATTTTCTCGTTCCCATGTTCGGCGTGAGACTGGCAAGGTCGAAGAACATTCCCACGCCGAGCAAGGGAACGCGTTTGAATGAATCCCGATCTGGATCACACTAAAATAGGAGGAAGGTGGATACAGTTCACTCAACCTCGCTTTCGCCTTCGTCATCGATTATTTCGGGGCGCTCCACTTCATCGATAGCTATGGCGATTGCCGTTCCCCCAATCACAGCGATGGGCATTGTAAGAAAGTTTACCATCGGAATCCAAAGCAAAAAACTTGTTCCAAGCCCAAAGCCCCCACAGAGGGGTTTATCAGAAAGAACACTCTTGAATTTTTTACCGGTCGAATAGCCCCTACGATCAAAAACATAGTCCGTATATTCTAGTCCAATGACAAAAGAACTAAGAAGGCCGCCGAGCACGGTGGCCAGAACCGAGCCGACGAAAGGAATAATGTTTAAGGAAAAGATGGGAATCATGAAAAGCAAGTAGACGGAAACGTAAATAATAGCCGTGATTGCTCCGCGAATATTGGAGGCCATATCGGTGGGCCCTTTGACCTTGTGGCCGACAAAGATCGATTCTGTTTTTTCGCTGAGGGTGGTCAGAAAAGGTGCCGCAATGATCGTTCCCACAATTAAAGTGAAAAAGTAAGATAGGATGATGAAGATTGGAATGATGAGGATGCGTACGATCCACCAAAGAATGATGTAGTACCACGCCTCGGGTCGTGCCCAAACTTGTTCTAAAATCGAGGCGTGATAATAAAACAGAAGTGTTGTGGTAAGGACAAAAAGAAAGATATTAATCGCCGCAGGAATGATCGCCGCTGACCAGAGGTTGGGGTTTTTCAGGAGAAAGCTGAGCGACTTAACCCCCAAACCCAGGCCACCTACGAAACGTCCCGTGAACGATCTCAAACGCAACAATTTGGCATGTTTGAGGAGTGGGTGGATGTCCTCTTCTTCGATTGCCAGAATCTCCACCTTGGGCCCCTCTTGAGGGAGTGTTTCCGTCGAGGGTTGGGTTTTATTATTTGTTATAGGGTCGGCCATCGTGGAACAAATTAGATCGAAGAGGCCGTTAACGAAATAATGAATGTTAATTTTTGTAAAAAATGTTTACGAGTCTAGAATTATTAGTAAGAATAGCCGCGGATGCTGTTACAAATCCCTACATAGAAGACTGTAAGTGAAAAACTCGAAAGACCTCCTCATCGGAGACAACCTTCCTTTTATCGAAGATCTTTATTCTCAATACGTTACTGACCCCGAATCGGTAGATCCAAGTTGGAGGCCCTTATTTGAAGAATACTTCGGCGCTATCCCCAATGGTCATGCCAGCGGGAGGGTTCACCCGGGCTTTCTCCCTCGCTCATTATTCGAGCCGATTCATGGAGAAAGTGACGGGATGGGCGTCTTTAGTGAAGCCGAATATAACGATGAGGACGATAAAGAATCGTCGGTAAAAACGCCATCGAAATCTGCGAAATTCGCCGCTCGAGTTGCTGCCTTGGTGCGTGCTTATCGCCTTCGTGGACATCTTGTTGCCGAGCTCGATCCTTTGGGTAGAGAAAGAAAAAACCTACCGCCAAGTTTGGATCCAGCACATCATGGGTTTTCCGATAACGACCTAAAAGTTCCGCTCTTTTACGAAAGTCTTTTTGGTGCTCGCCAGGTCACGTTGGGCGAACTCATTGATCGTCTCAAACACCTCTATTGCAAACACGTCGCGGTAGAGTTCTGGGATATTCCTCAAGCCGAGCGGCGATTGTGGCTAAAGAGTCAAATTGAGCTCAACGATTATTCACCCTTAGATGGGATGAAAGAAAAAACGAGAATCTATGAACAGCTTTGCGATGCAGATGCGTTCGAAATGTTTCTCCACAAAAAATATATTGGCGCCAAACGTTTCGGTATCACAGGAGGGGACGCACTCATTCCACTTTTCCATGCGATGCTCGATGAGGGAGCTAAGCTTGGACTTCAAGAAGTGATCATCGGAATGGCTCATCGTGGGCGTTTGAATGTCCTACGAAATATTATGGGAAAACCGGCCGAGGTCATGCTTTCTGAATTCGAGAAAGCACCCGATCCAGAGAGCGCCCTCGGCGCCAGCGACGTAAAATATCATATGGGGTATTCGAGCGATTATAAAACGATCGATGGTCAAAGCGTTCACTTGTCGCTTTCTTTCAATCCTAGCCATCTCGAATTCGTAAACCCGGTTGTTGTGGGGCGAGTAAGAGCCAAGCAAGATATTGATGGAAGCGCGGAACGCAAAACCAAATTCGCACCTTTCTTGCTTCACGGAGACGCTGCATTTTCAGGGCAAGGGATTGTGACCGAGACCCTAAATCTTGCGAAATTAGAAGCCCATGACGTTGGGGGAACGATTCATATCGTCATTAATAACCAGGTTGGTTTTACGGCTATTCCCGAAGAAAGTCGGTCAACAACCTACTGTACCGATATCGCGAAAATTCTCGAAATTCCAATTTTTCATATTAATTCTGATGATCCCGAAGCCTGTGTCAGGGTTGCAAAGCTTGCGATGCGCTATCGACAGAAATTCAAAACCGACATCGTTATCGATTTTATTTGCTACCGCCGTTACGGACATAATGAAGGTGATGAGCCGCGTTTCACTCAACCGACGATGTACAAAGCGATTGATGCGCTCGATCCGATTCGGGTTCAGTATGGCAATACTCTTATCGCGGAAAAGGTGTTAACCGACGCTGAAGTTAAAGAAAAATGGGATTCTCGATTAGCATCTTATGCTCAAACTTTCGAAAAAATTCGCAAAAATCCTATTCGACCTGATGTGTGTTCAATGCTGGGACGTTGGACCAATTATCGCGGCGGAATGATCGGAGACGATAAAGTTGAGACACGTGTCTCGACGGAGATTTTAACCGATCTTGGTGACAAAATGACCACCCTCGATGCATCGATAAAAGTACATCGTACCGTCAAGCGACTTTTTGCCACACGTAAAAAAATGATTTCCGGCCAGCAATCTCTCGATTGGGGAGCGGCAGAAGGATTGGCCTTTGCAACGCTTATTTCGGAAGGGTGTCCTATCCGTTTATGCGGTCAAGACGTCGTGCGTGGAACCTTTGGTCATCGTCATGCGGCGGTGTATAACTCCGAAAATGACGAGAAATTTTGGCCCATGGAAAATATCGATGGCGCTTCTTTCGACGTTTTCAACAGTTGTTTATCTGAACAAGGCGTCTTGGGATATGAGTACGGCTACAGTCTCGATAAACCGGAAACCTTAACGATCTGGGAAGCCCAATTTGGTGATTTTTCCAATGGCGCCCAAATCATTATCGATCAATTTATCAGCTCCGGCGAGGATAAGTGGAAACGTCTATCGGGCATCGTCATGCTTTTGCCGCATGGTTACGAGGGCCAAGGGCCTGAGCATTCTTCGGCAAGGATTGAGCGCTACCTTCAACTGTGCGCCGAAGATAATATGTTTGTATGCAATTTTACTTTACCTTCACAATATTTTCACGCGCTTCGTCGCCATATGTTGTCCAAGGTTCGTAAACCGCTACTGGTAATGACGCCGAAAAGTTTGTTGAGATACAAGCATGCGACATCCGAACTTAGTGAGCTAAGCGAAGGAGAATTCCAAAAACTTATTCCAGAAGTCCGTGAACTTGACGCTGATAAAGTAAAACGCGTTATCTTTTGTAGTGGTAAAGTCTACTACGATCTTTACGAGGCCGCCCTTGAACAAGAAAGAGAGGATGTTGCCATTATTCGCGTCGAGCAACTCTTCCCCTTAAACACCGACGATTTGAAAAACGAAATTACAAAATATAAAAATGCCGAGGTATTTTGGGTTCAGGAAGAACCGAAAAATATGGGACCCTGGAGTTATATTTTCCCCCTTCTTATCGAGGCGATGGACGAAAAGAAAATTCCAAAATATATTGGTCGACCGGCCAGTGCTAGTCCGGCAACGGGCGTAAAAGAGGCACACCTCATCGAACAAAAAATGATCGTCGATGAAGCGATTAGGGATCTGTGATCCCTCGTCATCGAAAAATTGATGTCCTTGGACAGAATACCTCTCTATTTTGAACAACGCGATCGAGAAAGTTTGTCTGTATTTAAGGTTAATGTCAAAATTGATACATTGCTCCGCAAG
>JALSKP010000439.1 GCA_026988815.1 Myxococcales bacterium
TACGCCCGGAAGATTGGTAAGCTTGTTTACGTCATCATCGCTTAACTTGTTTCCCGCGAACAAACCCACGGTAGGTTTGACGACTTCCAATTGTCCAATAACAAATATTTTTTCAAGCACCGTTTGTTTGACGCCTGCGCCCAGAGCCGTGAAAAAAATCAAGGTGCCGATGCCAACAATGATTCCAATGCTAGAAAAAATGAAATCGCGTTTATTGCGTTTGATCGACTGACCAACGAGAGAAAGAATGCGATTACTCATTTTCATCTCCCTGGTGGTAAATGCTTCTTGCCGCCTGGGTCGGAATATTGATGTCATCAGAAACAATGCTTCCATCTTCCATACGGATTATCCGGCGAGCCATCTTGGCGATGTGTTCCTCGTGGGTAACCATGACAATGGTTATATTTTCACTTTCGTTTAGCTCGGTGAATAACTCTAAAATCTCCAACCCAGTCCTTCGATCGAGACTGCCCGTAGGTTCATCGCAGAGGATGACTTTGGGTTCCCTAAAAAGCGCACGTGCGATTGCGATTCTTTGTTTTTGCCCACCAGAGAGCTCAGGTGGACGCGCCTTGGCCTTATTGGAAAGGCCAACTTTTTTCAGAAGCTCCATCCCTCTTTTTTCTGGCGCAAGGCTGGCCTCGCCGAAGAAGCGTGGAAGGATCACATTTTCTAGCGCGTTGAGATGATCGAGCAGGTTAAATTGTTGGAAAACGAACCCAAAATATTGGCTCCTTAAAGTCGCGGCATCTTTATCGCTAAGCGCAGAAAGATTTTCTTTATTGATAAAGAGCTCCCCTTCAAAGCGAGAATCGAGGGTACCGATGGTATTAAGTAGGGTCGTCTTTCCCGACCCTGAAGTACCAATGATGGCCAAAAATTCGCCGGCGTCTATTGAGAGCGACACGTTGTTAAGGACCGTGGTTCGACCCTCTCCCTGACCGTAATATTTGGAGACCTTCTTTACCTCGATCATAAGAAATTATTTCTTATCGGGAGTGGCGGATTCGTCATTCATGTCGGCGGTGAACGAAATCTTCAGACCAATATCATCGGGTGCGACTTGGAGCTGGAGTTCTTGAAAACTTTCAATTAAAAAGCCGGCTCCAACCATACTTAGGATCTGACCGGGGTTTACTTTTAGACGATGTAGATTCGCATAGATGCCGTTAAAAGACTTCGCCGTAGCGAATTCTTTGCCCAAATCGAACCCTTCTACGTCCCCTATTTTTTTGTCTTTTTCTCTCTTACCGGCAAGATAGTCATAAATCGTTTGTTCGCCCAACGCGGGCGCGGCAATAACAAGTCTTTCTTGGTAAACAAGAATACGAACAGGGGCGGGGACCGGAAGACCAATTGATTTTAGTCCGTCGAGAATCTCTCCGCTTTCCGATTTTACGTCGTCCACTGTCCAGCCTGGGTTTTGAATAATTTTGTTGACCAAGCTGTCCAGCGCAACTTTACTTTTGAAAGAGAGGGAAATCATCAACCCCACTTTATTTGCGATGGTTTCGGGGTCGCCTGACGCGAGAGCCATGGGGCTTCCCGCGATACCGTAAAAGAAGATACCCGCTTGACCGGTTAAGGCCGTGAGGACGTCCTTTTCGATATCTATCCCAAGGCTATCTCCCGCTTTACCCATTTTTCTTTTGAAACGCCTTACATCGCCCTCTCCCATTGCCGCTTGAGCGAAACCATAAACGCCCATTGGGTCCACACTTAAACGAATGCCCAAACCGGTTTTCTCAGTAACGAGTGTGTCCCATTTTCCTTCGGCTTCCATTTTAGTAAGCACTTTTACAAGTGTGTTGAATTGATCGTTTCCAGCGACAAAGAGGTTTGCGGAAATACGTTGGCCTTTCACATCGACGGCTGCAACGAAATACTCGGCATATTTTCGGATCATTTCTTCAGCGCGTTTTCCGTTCGGACGTTCTTTGATCCGCTTTTGTACGTCTGCATTTTTCAGATAATTTTCGACAGGTAATAAAGCCACGAGAGGAAATTTACTTACAAAACGTTCTTTGAATTTGGGAAACATCTTTAGTGATTTGTAAGACGCCTCGGGTTTTACGGCTCTTGCATCGGTGAGTACCAGTGCGGCACCACCTGATTCCAAGGCGCCCGTTTTGGAAAGAGAGGGCATCGCGATCATGACAAGTTTTCCGTCATATAACCATGCGATTTGTTTGGCCGGATCGTCACTCAGATATTTGACCTGGTAATCGCCAACCTTTGTGGTTTTGGTGGAGCCTTTAAATTGAAAAGCGGCTTCCATTCGGGCGATGATGGTTTGCTCGAACTTTTGGCGATTTTCTACATACATATAGACCATTGGGCGATCGCGATACATCGCAAGTCCCAGAGAAGAGTCTGCGCTAAG
>JALSKP010000440.1 GCA_026988815.1 Myxococcales bacterium
GAGAAATGGGAAAAGATGCGATTTCGATGAACGCCCGAGACATGTCATCTTGGATCGGCCTCGTGAAAGACAGACCCTTCCTGATGGGGATCCTCGATGAATGGCTATCCGATTGCGTCGAAAATATGCAGGTTAAGGCAGGTCTTATCCTTAGTTCAGAAACCATCAATACCTTTGTAAGCTATCCGCCTTTGCTTTGGTCGCTTTTTCCCAGACAAGCAAAAATGGTCATGGATATTGACCTTAGCATTCCTCTTGCCAACACCCTTCAACTGGGGGTCTTAGATGAGTTTGGATGGAAGGCCTACGACGACGCCTTGGAGCGTTTTGAAAAACCAGACGCCGTCATACTCGTGGATAACTTTCCCTACATTATTCTTCACGATAAATCCGAGGTTCGGGTCGTTGGCCCTACAAGTGTCCTTCTAGAGGCCGAAATTCCCTCCCATAAAGAATATGAAATTGGAGATATGATCTACACCCAGGATACCCTGCTTCTAATCTACAAAAAGAGTTGGGAAGAATACGGCCAGTGGTTAGGAAAGACTGCGCTCTTTAGAATCGATGATAGACTTCAATATCGTGGGAATTGTATGCGCCTCAAAGATGGTAGAGCGATATTCAATGGATATCGCGTCATTACTCCTGGTGACCAATCTTTCCCCGCCGATTATAATCGTTCGCTTAACTTGATTAGCGACGGCCAATCATTTTGGAAGAGGGTGAGTTTGAAGTATAAGGGGGTCGATCCAATAAGTGGAAAAGAGCTCGACATTGCACCGCCCTCTTTTCTGATTGATCCCCCACTCGATGGGACACTCAGGTATGTGCCCAACGCATCTTCGCAGTCGCCCATCGGTGTGAAAGATGATGTCCTCGGTATGAAGTGGACCAGAGACGCTGATGGCATCGTTATCGGATGTGAGGATATTGCTGGGACGACATACGAAGGTAGTGCCCATCACTTTTTCACCTTTCCCGGAGACGAAGAATCGCGGATATTCAATTCCTCTTGGAGAGGGTTTGAGCTTAGCTCAAGAAGTGGAGTGCTATTCGCAAATGGGGACTCCCATTTTCGAAAAGGAGGTTTTCCAAATTTGCACGGTGCATTCCTAGCCTATTTTAGTCCCAGAGATACAGAGGCATCCAAAGCCTTAAGAAGGATTTCTCGGAAACGTTGCCAAGCATTCATCGAATGGGCTCAACAAGAAAAAGAGGATGCTCTACCGGGTTCGGGAATTCTCTACGAAAAACTAGTAAGTGAGTTTAGGGAAATTGAGGATGAAAAATTACGCGCCGGCGTGTGGGGGATTCTTCGTTTTGCAGCGGAACAACGCAACGCTTTGGATAGCCTCAACAAGGAAATCCAAGCAGCACCTCAAGCAATTGTTCAAAGCTATGAAAGGGACCCTGCAACAATGGGAAAAGCGCTTCTTGGAATCTTACCCGTCGATAAAAGAGAAGATCACGTATTCGTTGATCAAATTAAGGAAATAATCGCCTATTTTTCATCCACTGAGAAAGTGGAAGGCTCCTCGACGATACTTCGAAAGGGGACCGGTTTGTGGGAAGCCGCACTTGGCCATAGTGCCGCACTCGCCTATTGGGCAGCGCTCCCCCCTGTTTTGAACGACGATGAAAATGAGAATTTGGAAAAGATAGAAGCGATAAAAATGTTCGTTTATGCCATGGTTGGCGCGGATGGTAAATCTCCTTTGATCGGACCACATCTTGGTAAGCATATTCGTTATTTTGAATATCGTAAAAAATATGAAAGCGAGAAAAATGAGAAATATATCATTCCTCCTTTTCGATGTGGGAACGAAAAAGATCTCTTGATAACGCAATTTGAAGGGAATACTTTTTTTACCTGGTCGAACTGGAATGAATACGTCGGTGTTGAGTATTCGCCTACGGGAAACTTCATTGAGATGGTTCCAGAGACCCTTCACGGGATTGGGCCGGGGTGGGGAAGTATCGAAGAACTCGATCAATTTTTCGAACTTTTGCGTGAAAAGGGTCCGCTTCCCATTCAGGAAGCAAGCGAGACATTTTGTGAGCTAACGGGTCTTACAGAACCCGAGGCGAAGATAGCACTCAGTGATTGGGGACCATACTCGGCGAGCACATCTGCCTACGGAAATAGATTTCGCTTTAAAATGAAAGCATCGACCTTTGCGTGGGCTAGTGAGGTTCTTTACGAACAAGGGATATCCCAACTTGATTTTTTCTCGGGCGTTATCATTAACGGTCCTTTACATGAGCTTTGGGACGCCGACAAATTAGGGGGACGAGCAGCTGAAATTTGGCTCAAAGGACGTGAAAAATCAACGCCGATTGACGTCGAATTTGCCGAATTTTATAAAAAATCGAGTAGCGAT
>JALSKP010000441.1 GCA_026988815.1 Myxococcales bacterium
GACCAAAAATTTACCGAAGATTTGAATTCGCTCAAACGCTACGATTCTGGGTTGGCCTATGTGTTGAACTATGCAAAAGAGAAGCGAGAGCTCTTTCCAAAATCCACCGAGACTGCGCTCAACACGCTTCAGCGTGATGAACTTCGTGAAATCTTTTCTACGATTCTTGATTACATGCGGGCCATTGACGGTATTAAAAATTACTGGAAGTCCTTCCATAAATTTGGGGCGATTAAAGAACGCGAAGCCCATTCTCAATCTTTTCTTATTTCTTATTTTTCTTGGTTGGTTCAGTACAAACACGGTCTTAATTTCATTGACCTTACGGTTCCCAATATTACAATGGAGAAAATTCTCGATGAGAACGCCGATAAATACGAGATTCCGGCGGGATCCTTCAAAGCCTTAAAATGGGAAGTCATCAACGTTAAATCCGTCGGTAATCTGATGGGATCCCATCAGTATTACAAAACCTTAAAAGGGGCTTTCCAAGGTTGGGGTTGTACGAAACGCGAACTTTGCAATTGGGCGGTGGAGAACGTGGATACCTACCATTATTTGTCTAAAGATTTGCTTAAGGATCGAGCAGCGATTCAATTCAGCTATAATGCCTTCGATATTGTTCGTGATATGAGTTTTGACGCGTGGTTTCCGGTTCAGAAAAATGTTGCAGAGTGGATGGGGGATACCAAGGTTGCACGTTTACACCGCAATCTGATTTCCAAAAAAGACCTCTCTCTCATGCAAAAAAGTATGAAGCCAGGGGACATTATCGTCGCTCGCCATAACTGGTATCTTTCCAACATCGGATTACCTGGGTTTTGGCCACACGCGGAACTTTATATCGGTGATGAAGAAGACCTTCGAAAGGCGTTTTCTTCAAAAGAGGTTCAAGAATATTTGCAAGAGACCTATAAGGTCAAAACATTACCAGAGGCATTGAAGAACGCATTTGGCATCGCGTGGCAAGCCTACAAAACCCAACATTCTGGCGAAAATAAAGTTATTATTGAAGCGGTATCGGAGGGGGTCTTATTTAGCACGATGGCTGAGGGGGCGGGAGCCGATTATGTGGGAGTGATTCGTCCGAAGCGAACTGAGGTGGAACGCGCCAAGGCAATCTTGTCGGCTTTTTCTAAACACGGACTGCCTTACGATTTCAATTTTGATTTTGACACTGATGAATCGCTTGTCTGCACCGAGCTCGTTTATAAAGCCTATCAGCCCGATAAAAATTTCCGCGGTATTGCCTTTCCGACCACTCGGGTGATGGGACGAAATACCCTGCCTGCAAATGATCTCGTCAAATATTATGCGACCACTGGAAAGGACGAGTTCGAATTCGTCTATTTTTTGGACGGCGTTGAAAAATCAAAAAATGCACTTCTTTCAACCGAAAAAGCGTTAAAAGAAAGTTGGAAACGTCCGAAATGGGATGTTGTTCAGAAGTAAACAAGTATACTAAAAATAGGAAACGGGACGTGACATGGAATCAATAATAAAACCCCTAAGTTCTCAGGACATCCAGTGCGGCCTCAAATCCTTGGGTATTATGGAGGGTGATCTTCTTCTTGTTCATTCTTCTTTGTCGTCTTTGGGCTGGGTTATCGGCGGAGCTCAAACAGCGGTCGATGCGCTCCTGGAGGCTCTGGGAAGTGAGGGAACGCTGGTTATGCCGACCCATACTTCGGGAAATACAGATCCTAAAAACTGGTCAAACCCGCCTGTGCCCAAAGATTGGTGGGAGTCTATTCGCGCCTCCATGCCAGCTTTTGATCCCTCAAAAACGCCCTCACTTGCGATGGGAGTTATTCCAGAGCTCTTCCGATCCTATCCGGGGGTCGAACGTTCTTCACACCCGGTTTGCTCTTTTGCCGCACACGGTCCGCTTACAAAGGAGCTAATTTCAGATCTGCCTTTTCAGCCCGAATTCGGCGAAGGATCAATTTTGGATCGCCTAAGAGAAAAAGGCGCAAAAGTCTTACTTCTAGGGGCCGACCACGGTTCAAATACAACCCTTCATCTGAGCGAACACCTGGCTGATTTTTCGAAAAAAATGATCGAGGAAGGGAGTTCGATGGAGGTCCTCGGTCAACGAAAATGGGTGCGGTATAAAATGCTTGCCTTGGATAACGATGATTTCGAGGAAATCGGTCACGCGTTCGCACAAGCTCACCTCGATCAACCCGACATTTTCAATGAAACGAAAATCGGCGCGGCGCAATGCGAGGTTTTTTTGATGTCATCAATGGTTGAATTTGGTAGGGACTGGATGTCCAAAAATCGGAGTTAGTATGACGGACTTAGGTGTTGTTATTTTTAATAGTAAATGGAAGATCGAATCTCCCAGTCCCTTTTGCTTAAAGCTTTTAGCGTGGC
>JALSKP010000442.1 GCA_026988815.1 Myxococcales bacterium
CTTAAATCGTAATCGTCGTTCTAGGTGTCCTTCCATATCGACCACGGAGGGATCTTCGCGGATAATAAATCCGCGAGAAGTGAAGGTTGGGTGAAGAAGGTCAGGATAATCAATATCTAAATCTGTTCCCTCTTTCTTTCCTATTTCATAGGCACCGTCTCCCAAAGGCCGCCTGAAAATACCCTTTGGATGGGTATTTAGAATCGCGCGTTCACGCCCTCGCAATTTACCTTTTTTATCATAACCAATAATTTCTAGCTCGATTTGATCTACACTTTGATCGGCTTGAAATCGAAGACGCAACTGGGCGTTTTTTCCTTCTGAGGCGATCGCGATTCTTTTCCCACCCTCAAAGACTTCAATTTTTCGAATGCCCGAGGTAGCGATCACGCGAAGTTCGACCTCGCCGTCGTCTTTGGTGACCCAATCGACGTCCATCGGAACCGTCTCATTTGAATAAGCAACAAAAGCTTGGGTGGCCTCGCAAACCGGTTCTCTGGTGAATCCCTCACCTGGCGATCGACCAATGGCTGCGGCCGTCATAGGACCATAAACACCATCTTCTCCGATTGTTTGGGTGGGGAAATTCCGATTATATAATTTTTGGAACGCTAAAACGGATAAACGTCGGACATCGTCGGAGTTAGAATACTTAAAATGCCAAGGCTCGCCTGACACGTTGTCAACAAATCCTCGATTGCGCATCGATGTACGCCACGTCCCACTCGCGCCAATATCAATTGCCGCGCCACCATTGTGATTACTGCGTCCGGGGGTCGCGGCGAGGTTGGCGTTGCACAGGCGAGGAGAGTGTTTGTACCAGGCGTAGAGTAGATATTGTTGGGCAATGGTCCGTAACGCACTGTTGACGGGAATTTTCCCGTTTCTAGCAGTCGCGGCAAGGATAAGGCCTTCGGTCGCTGGACCTTGGAGAAAAGGAAAAACAACACCAGAGTAGCTTAGTTGGTTGGTTCCAGCGAAGGTTTTCATGATACCGGGCTGCTCACAATTCATCTGATCGATAAGCTGGGTTGAAAGACCCTTCACAGAAATCGTTGAACAGGCGCTTGTAACAATTGCTGAAACGGTGGGACCTGTTTGCAGGGCGTCGGTCGTTGGAAAAGGATCAGGATCGGGTTCAGGTTCAGGTTCTGGTTCTGGTTCTGGTTCCATTTTGGGGTCGGGGTGGGGCTCTACAGGATGCATTTCAGGATCCTCGATTGGATCGAGCTCATCATTTTTATCAAATCCCTTTTGTTCATCTCTATTTTTGTCAGGCTCAAGATTCGAGCTGGTGTCGATTTCGATATCGAGGGGCGTGGGGTTACTGACTTCCAAGGCGCCTTGGCATCCCATCAAAATAATCCCTAAGATAAACAGATTCGTCTTCATCCCTTTCTCGACTTAAGTACGATGGGTAGAACAGCAATATTTGCGCCAACCTTTCCCTTGGTAAAGCGGTTACATCGCGCTCGTCTAGGTGGAAAAAGGAGGCAATTAGGCCTCAACCGAGGTTTATGCAGCCCGCCTAGGCATCTTGAAAATCCTCTCCGCTGAATTGAAGAGGCAACAATTCGCTCAATGAAGTGAGACGACGACGCCCTTCCCCATCGATAAGTAAGATAGGAATATCATCGCAAAATTCAGCGAGAACCTGCCTGCAAGTCCCACAAGGCGCGATGGGATGATCGGCATCGGTGAGAACGACCATCGCAATCGGATTGTTCTGTCCATGCACAAGGGCGTTGCCGATAGCGGTTCGTTCGGCGCATACAGTCGCTGAATAAGAGGCGTTTTCAACGTTACATCCGCCGAAAATATCACCATTTGCGGTGATGAGTGCTGCGCCAACCTTAAAGTCCGAATAGGGGGCGTAGGCATTTTTTTGCGCCGCGTGTGCCGCAACAACAAGTGGCTCCCAGTCTAGTTTCACCATAATTCCACCGTTTTGGTTACAAGATTAATAAAGGTTTCCCTGACAAGCAGCGCTGTTTCTTTTACTTCTTCATGGCTTAATTTTTTGGAGCTGATTCCGGCCGCAAGGTTAGAAATACACGAAATCCCACCGACCTTTATCCCCATATGATTGGCAACGATGACCTCGGGAACGGTGGACATACCCACCGCATCGCCGCCGATAATTCCAATCATTCGCACTTCTGCAGGGGTCTCGTAACTTGGTCCGAGAACGCCGCCATAAACGCCAGCTTTAAGAGGAATATTAAGCGCCCTTGCGGCATCGATAATGACCTCTCTTGCCTTTAAACAATACCCTTCAGACATGTCGGGAAAACGTACGCCAAAGCGATCCTCATTTGCGCCCTCAAGAGGATTTTGCCCAGTAAGATTTAAATGGTCGGTGATAAGCATCAAATC
>JALSKP010000443.1 GCA_026988815.1 Myxococcales bacterium
CAGTTGCACACTAGTTCAGACAATACATATCACGAAAGAATTTTCGAAATAGTGAAATTCTACCCATGTTTTGTTAAGGGATTCGGAGCGGTCTCGCGCCATTCGTGTTGGTAAAACTCGTTTTTACTTCAAGCCAGCGAACAAACACGCGCTAACTTTATCACAACCATTTCCTTCATTCTCATCCACACAATCGAGAAGTTCGTCTGTAACATTTTCGTTACATTGTAAGTTGACGCTAAGGCCAGAATCTTTGCATTCGTTGTTAATGATTTTTGCCGCATCTTCACAAGAAATACTGGACCCACCACAAGCGGAGGCGCTAAGAACTAAAGACAAGGTTAATAATACAATTTTTTTCATGTTTCACTCTTCTGTTTAAGTTGCACCCATGACGTCGAGAAAAGAGGGGGTATTCAATTTTTTCTTATCTTTTTTTCTTCAGCGTTGTTGAACCTGTTCCTCCAAACCCAACTCGCCGAGCAAGCGAAGAAAATCAGAGGGATCGAGTTCAAATTGAATCGCTCCCTTTTCTGCGTTTTTCCAACTCATCGTTGGGTGTAGGCATCCCACACTTATCAAGGACCCTGCGTGGAGAAATCCAATGCCCATTTCTCCTAGGCTACCCTCCAAAAATACACGGGACTCATCCAAAGAAAACGACCTGTTTGCCTTCCCCTTTTGCATCAAAACGATTTCCCCCTTTAATATTTGCAACTCAAGATCAACCCTCGAACGATCTAAGGCACCCTTAAGACGTTTGAGTGAAAGATAACTTCCAACACCAAAAATGAGAGCTCCCAGTAGACGCACTGCCCAAAAGGGAGCCGTTAATTTGAGCGCGAGGTAAACACCGAGGGCGGTTAAAGCGATGACGCTCAATATCAAAACATTAGCGATGAAAAGCCATTTGAAGAGTGTTGTATAGTCCAAACGCGCTGCACTCGCCGTCCATTTTTTTTCATTCTCCACATCAAACCTCGGTCATTAGGTTTACCAGAAACGCGTTCATGCGTCGATGCAACGCGCGCCGAAACAAGCGGTGAACTATAGACTCCAATCACGTGAAAGGGTAAACACTATTGAACTCAAAAGGACCTCCAACATGAACCGTTTTTCAAGCTTTAGCCTAATGTGCCTTCTTGCGATCAGCACACGTGTTTACGCCGAAGATTCTACCAAAGAGGTGGAGGTTATCTGTCACGAAGATCCAAGTGGAGAAATTTGTGAAGAAGTCCCGGTCAAAAAGGTTGATCTAAAAACCGAAGAAATCAAAAACCCAAAAACACAAAATTCGGAGAAAAAAAAGACACAACCCTCAGATGTATCGGTTAAAAAAGAGACTCCTAAATCCCACGACAAAATCCTGAACTCGCCTACAAAAGTCAACGACGAGGGAATCCACATTGGGTGGAATAAGGATATTGAAAATAATCCTCAATCAGGTTCTCAGCACCGCTGGCGTCTGGGCATCGGAGGTTATCTTCGTGCCGGATACACCAATATTGTAAACGATATCTCTGGGAATTATGGAACCAACGACGGCTTCGGTCTGGATTCAGCGCGTTTGAGCATCAACGCTTACTTCGACGACACCGCAGGTTTTAAATTTCAAATTGACGGCGCCGTCCACGAACAACTGGCGCCAAATGATCCCAACGCGGGCTTGGTTGTCCGAACCAAAGATGCCTTCATCTGGTATGCCCCGATCGAGTATGTGAAAATTTCGGTTGGGCAATTCAAGGCTCCTTTTGACGGTGAGGGAATCGATTCCTCAACCGATATTGCCTTCATTAGCCGCTCTGTTATGAGCCGTGGTGTAAAAGGCGTTGAAGGGCCAAATGTGCGAGGCCTTTCCCGCGACCGAGAAGTCGGCGCGACCCTTTCGACGGACGGTATTTATTTTGACGAAAAAAAAGAAGGCTTTGGCATCCGTTATGCGCTCGGCGCAACGAACGGCTCATCCTCGGATCGAGCGTTGAACGACAATGATGCTCTCGCTTTTTACGGAAGATTAGATTTTCTCTACGGGAAAATGGTTCGTGTGGGCGGCGGTGCAACGATGAACGATAGAACCATCGGACTCGCGCCAAACCAACTCGATGAATCCGTCTTCGGCTGGGCGGCCGACCTTTCCCTCAACATTGCAATGGTCTCCCTCGCCGGCGGCGTCATCGGGGAAACCATCACCAACCCAACCCAAGATGAGTTCTCTCGTTTTGGACTACAGGCCACCTTGGCCGTTCGCGAACCCTTCTTGGGCTTCCAACCCAAAGTTAGATTTTCTTCTCTCGACGATTCTAGCTCGCGAGAAGGTGAGGCGCTTAGCTACATCAGTTTTGGTATTAACTACGTGCCGAAGGACTTCCCGCTGC
>JALSKP010000444.1 GCA_026988815.1 Myxococcales bacterium
TCCAAAGGTTGCGATTATTGCCTGTGCTCGAAAGCTACTTACTCAAATAAATGCTATGATTCGGGACCAGCAACCATGGCAAAATGAAGAACTTCCAGTTTGTAGTTAATACAGTTGCACACTATTGTGAACCCAGATTAAGAAGTAATAAACCTTGCCCATATGGCAATATTGACATATAGCTTCCGAGAAAGGATTTTTATGACTATCGACTTTGAAAAACAATCCCAAATATTTAAAGCCTTGGGACATCCAACGCGATTATTGCTCGCCCACAAACTCAGAGAAAAAGAACTTTGTGTGTGCGAACTCAACGCCTTTGTCGATATCGATCAATCTACTTTATCACGGCATTTAAAAATATTGAGAGAAGCAGGGGTTTTGAAGAAGGAGAAACGTTCTATGCAAGTTTACTATTCTCTTCGAGTTCCTTGTTTGTTGGATAATATTTTGGAATGTATCGCAAAACTATAATCAAAAGGAGATATTATGATTATTAAAATATTAGGTTCAGGCTGTAAAAATTGTGCGAAGTTGGAAGCCAACGCTAAAGAGGCCGTGGCCGAATTGGGGCGTGAGGCCGAGTTCGTGAAGGTCGAAGATTACGGCGATATCGCAGCCTACAGTGTGATGAAAACGCCAGCTTTAGTTATCGATGAAACGCTTGTTTCCTTCGGGAAAGTAAACAGTGTTGAAGAGATAAAAGGGTTTTTAGAAAAAAGTGTTTAAATACATCGCCGACACGATCGTCTTCAACACGTTATCTTTGTCGCCGACGAATCATTGGGCTCAGGCCCTCCATTTTTTTATCTACGATTCCCTAAAAATAAGTTTTCTTGTCGTTTTTGTTATTTTCTTAATGGGGGCCGTTAACTCCTATTTTCCGATTGATAAGGTTCGCAACTTTTTAGATGGTAAAAAGCTATACGGTTTCGAAAATTTCTTTGCTGCCATTTTTGGTGCGATCACACCTTTTTGTAGTTGTTCGTCTATTCCCTTGTTTATTGGCTTTCTAAAAGGAGGCATTCCTCTTGGAGTCACGCTTTCTTTTCTGATCGCATCGCCCCTGGTTAACGAGGTTGCCGTCATTCTCTTTCTTGGTATCTTTGGCATAAAAATAACGATCATCTACGCAACTGCCGGTATTTTGATCGGCACCTTTGTTGGCATTCTGCTTGGCAAACTCGGGCTCGAAGAACATCTTCAAGATTGGGTGAAAATTCAAATTGAAGAAAAAATACGACAAGCAGCCCTCAAAGATGAGCGGACTATAGTTGAGCGTTTGCCCAGTATTAAAGATGAAGCCGTCGATACATTTAAAAGAATCATTCCCTACGTTTTGGGAGGTGTTGCGATCGGCGGTTTGATACACGGCTTTATTCCTACCGGGTATTTTGAGCAATATATGGGCAAAGACAATATTTTCGCGGTGCCCATTTCAACGCTACTGGCCATTCCAATGTACTCTAACGCCTCAGGCGTAATTCCCGTTATTCAAAGTTTGGTGAGCAAAGGAATCCCGATTGGAACTGCGATGGCCTTCATGATGGCCGTCGTCGGACTCTCCCTTCCAGAGGCTTTGCTGTTAAAAAAGGTGATGAAAGTGAAACTCATCGCGACCTACTTTGGTGCGGTTGGAATCTCCATTATCGCGCTCGGTTATCTCTTTAACCTGATTTTATAATTTCAAGACATTCGAAATAGTCGGCACGAAAAAACACGTCCTTCGTTGCTAAAAAGGCGCCCGATTCTTTTAACGACCGGCGAGGTACAAGGCCACGCGCTACAAGTCCGGTAGCGCAAGTTTCTACAAATGGCGTGCAAAATACGGCGGTATGGATGTTTCGTTAATGCGGCGAGTGAAAGAATTAGTAGCGGAAAATGCGCGGCTAAAAAAAATGTACGCGGAAGTACAATTACAAAATGATATCGTTAAGGAAGCACTAAAAAAAAGTGGTAAAGCCAGCACAACGACGAATCGCCAAAGAAATTGTCGCGAAAAACAAGCTAAGCATTCGGGCAGCCTGCAAGCTGTTAATGATAAGTGAAACCTGTTTTCGTTACGTGCCCAAACTCAAAGAGGAAAATGAAGAGATCGCCAGGTGGCTGATTTTGCTTACCGAGAAACATCGGACTTGGGGTTTTAAATTATGTTTTCTTTATTTAAGAAACGTAAATATGTTTACCAACTGGAATCACAAGCGAGTGATCACTTCTTGATGGAAGGCTTCAACTGACAGTTCGCCTAAGCGAGGCGTGGCCTTGTGCCTCGCCGTAAAAATCGTAGGGCGTGGCCTTGTGCCTCGCCTCGCCGCAAAATAAACAGGGATGATAAATTCGAAAACCAACATTGAAAACACACTATACTTCTGCAG
>JALSKP010000445.1 GCA_026988815.1 Myxococcales bacterium
TTTGTTTAATAATTATCAAACAAGGTATACGCCGCTTTTTTTTATTTTTTCAACTGATCCCCAACTTTCGGTAATAACTCCCTCTCGACAAACACACAGTTAAAGGTCACCAATACGCCCATGTAATTTCTTAGCTTTTCAAAAAATTTCGTGGAATCGTCCGCTGGTATAATGGTTATGGCTGGTTCACCGCTGAAACCCCCCGTGAAATTAATTTCTTTCATAGACGCAGGTTCTATTCTTACATTTGGCAAGGGGACAATCGTCGTCTTTTTCACAGCTGGTCTTTGGTGTTACACAAAACGTTTCGAAATAACAAAATTGACCAACTTGGCAATCTTTGTCTATTTTGCACGCGGTGATATTTTGACACGCTTTAAGATAGCAATGCGGAAAATCAGGGTGACAATCGGAATCTGTTTTACAATCAGTGTGGGTAAATTGACCTAGCCCGTGTTCGTTGATTATAGCGCAGCCGTCTTCTTCGAAGCCAATGTTTATCGCGCCAACGCCGCAACCTTGTACGGCGGGATTGCATGACGATAGCTCACCACGATCGCAGTATGAGCCACGAGCGCAGTCAAAATCATCTTGACATATCTCTTTGGATTTTCGATAGGGATCTTTATAAGCTGGAAAAAAATTAGTATCTGTATTTAGGTCGGCCGCATCTATCGCGCTATCTTTCTTATATTGATCATCACTCATATCTTGGGTTTTCATGAACGATGAACCTTTTGCGTCACACCCCAAAATAAATATAGATATTAGGAACCTTTTCATAGTGGATACGCCGTGCATTTTGGATGGAGGTGTTCCAGCAATCCGGTGTGATCGTGGGTCATTTCTAAGCCCGAGATAAAACCGTTATTTGGACATCGCACTTCAATTTCATAAGACCGTTGGGTTGTTATACCAAGATTTCCTAGTCTTTGGCTTAGTGTATAAGGCTTTCCGAAAATGGTAAAACCTTCAGAGTCTTCGACTTCAGCATCAAGGTATACTAGAATTTCATCGTCACCCTTGGGTTCTTGAGCGTGGGGATTGAACGACTTTCGACAATGTAACGCGACGATACCCGCGATTCCTTTGTGGTTGTAGACCTTTACGTTTATTCCATCCATGATGTAATTTGGAGGACAAAATTTCATCGGAAGAGGCCGTATCATTTGACCTTTTGGTGCATTAGAACGAACAGTATAGGCTTGATGCATCGCTGAATTTAAGTTTCCCCACGCCCTCCTTCCCTTGATATTTGTTAGGTTATTTTTCGGGTTATGACTCCACGGGAGAACCGAGCCCATGGTTCTCAGCAAATGCCAGTTTTCTGTAAAACTCCTAGAACTTGCAGGGGCGCAGATCACATAAATGTCGCTTACGCCTTCTTCATTATTGAACGGCCCTTTGCTAGCCCCCATAAATCCCACAACCATTCCCGGAAAAACGGGACCCGTAGTTTTATTCGAGCCATATCGTATGTAAGGAAAGTTCCACCTGTCGGGTACGTCGAAGGTTCGTCTTTTGCAATAATGCAGTCTCCGTCAGCATTAAATTTTTTAGACGGAACACATCCCTTAGTTTCATCCTCCCTACACGTTCGTGGATCGTCGAGATTAGTTAGGGGCCCGTCTGTCTCGTCGGACGGAAAAGCGGAGTTTAAAATCGCGGTATAATAGTTGTGTTCATCACCCAAATAAATGTCTGCGCTTGGTTCGGCGATCGAGAAGGGGCCGGCGTCGGACCAATACGAACCTGCTCCCGTTGAACCTCCAGCTACCCCGATTCCGATCATCTCTTGGGTCACTAAATCGTAAGTTCCGTCGGCCAGAAATTGATGTATATTTGGAGCCATCACCATTCCGCCACTAGATCCTGCTTTCAAATCTAAAGATGTCAAAACGGTGTCTTGCAGCCAATGCGCTTTATCGCCACAAAGGTTTTCGACAAAACGAACCCCGATGTCCTCCGCGTACTCGAATTCTTGCAGAGTATAGCCCGGTCTCGATATAAGCCTGGTACTTTCTCCACTTCGTCGATCCGGCCAAGCATTTGCGTGTTGTAGCCAAAGCGGAGTATTATTTTCGACGCCTTTAAATACTTTTGTTTCTCCGACAGTAATATGATCAAAGAAAAGGCCTGGACGGTCTAACGGAAAGGCTCCGCTCATTGGACCATTAGTTCCAAAGTAGAATACGTTTTCTTCACTATCAAATGTAGGGATTTGGTTGCGTGCCTTGAGAATAGCAATATCTTTTCCAGCAATTTGAAAATTAGATTCGTTGCGAAAGGCGTATCCCTGGCATTTGAAAGAGTATTGGTTTTTAGGAATAGCGCAATTCCCTTGCGCGTAATCAAAGGTCCAGCTTCTGAGT
>JALSKP010000446.1 GCA_026988815.1 Myxococcales bacterium
CCTTGCAGTTTATTTATATAGCAAGAAAACGGGAGAAGGCGCCAAGGATCAAAAGATCAATTACGAAATCGTTGAAATGGTGGAGGGGTCAAGTCTTGCCGCTCTACAAGCGATAACCAGTGAGGATGGAAAAGCCTCCGTTGAACTTCGCGCGAGTCCCAATCCTGCAATCATTATTGTTCGTGCCTCTCATCCTTCTGCGAACTCGGTAGATTTTACCGTCGACGTCCAAGCAATGACCGTTGGAACGCTGGCCGTAACGCCTGTGAATACCGCGCCAACGATTATGAGAATGCAAGATATTGAAATTCGGCTTTATCGTGATTCGGAATTTTCCTGTAATGAATTTCGACCTTTCTTTGATCAGGTCGAACCTCTGGCGATGTTCACTGTCGGTTCTGAGGGGCAAACAACAAATTTCGAAAACTTAGGGACACTGGGTAAGTTTTTGGTGACCGGGTTAGCACGAGGAGACCGCGGTCAAATCGCAGCCGCCGCTTGCCAGGATAATATTTCAATCCGTCCCGAAACCATCACGGAAGAAGACCTACTCTTACAGTTCATCGCGCTCAATCCTGTCGGACAATACGACGTGAAGTCCAACTGGGATTTTACGGATGCTATCGCTGATTCGGGAACGATTGGTTCAATCATTGTCCGCGTACTTAACGTATTTGAAAATCCAGGAAGAGGCATTTACGATGAAATTATTGCCCTCGTTGATAACCTCTTTGGGGGCATCGTTACTTTTGTACTCGATTCTTTTCTCAGCGGAACGGGGTTGGACGACGCCTTCGAGAACCTGATTAATAACTTTATCGCTGGTAATGAAGTTCTTACAAAAATCTTCCGAGCAGGACGAGATTTACGCGACGTTATTAGCAATTTAGAGGTATCCAGTCGACTTACGATTGGCAAAATCTCAGATGATTTCTCTTTCCGAGGAACAGACAACTGGACCGGTCTCACCCTTTATTGGAGATGGAATTGTGACGCCAATGCACCGGCCGATTGTGGCGCGATTCCTTTGATGGCCGATGCCAATGGCGAAATCGGGGCTCTTGGCCTTGTGAGTTCAGAGTGGATGGGTCGTGTGGTCGCCTACAACCAGCTTCAAATCGATACCCACACCGTAAGTTTGCGCTACGGAAGACTCATTATCTACATTCTTAACAATGTAATTATTCCGGCCCTTACCGACGGCAATGCAACCTCGCTCACGGAAGCCTTCGCCTACTGGATTGGATGTGAGTCCTTGGCGAGAAGCATCACTAATACTAATGGCGAGCTTTGCGCACTTAGTCAATGCATACGGGCCGATCAAATTGAGGGGTTTTGCGATAGTGCAGTGAGTACGATATTTAGTTCTGCTGATATCGCCATTCGTGGACTTGAATTTGATATCGGACTTCGTCTTGGCGGAGAAGGCGTTCTCGTTGAAACCACCTCAGATGGACGTGTGGATTTGATTGAAGAAGGAAAATACACAGGGTTCATTTCATCGGCTGACAATACCGCTGCGACCTCTCCTTTTACCGCAACCTGGACAGCCGTCAAAGTTGACGATACCGCCGTTGCCGGAAACTAAGCCTCTTTGATTTCGTTTTCTACAAGCGATAGCTTTTCTTCCAACGCTTCCCATTTTTCAACGAAGGACTCTAGGTCACCTTTTTCTTGGGTGTACATTTTTGTCCTTTTTGCCGCTTTTTTCCCATCATCATAAAAACCCACTTCTAGGAATGCCTTTTCAGCCGATGAAATCGATTCTTCCAATGCCTCGATCTGCTTCTCGATTTTTGAAATTTCCTTTCTTATCCCTTGGGTAGCATGGGCGACGCGTTTTCTCACGTCGGCTGCCTCCTGGCGAGTTTTCTTTTTCGAACTCTCCGAGACCTCTTTGAACGTGTTCTTTTCGCCAACTAAACTTGCCAGGTAGTCATCATAATCGCCAATGAACTCACTCAGTTTGCGGTCAACGTGAACGATACGATCGGCGACCTCGTTTACAAAATATCTGTCATGGGAAACAACGATATAAGCACCTTGGAAAGTTCGTAGGGCGTATTCAAGCACTTGGCGAGATTGAATATCGAGATGGTTCGTTGGCTCATCGAGGAGAAGGAGGCCCGCTTTTCGGAAGAGCATCTGCGCTAAAGCCACTCGATTTTTCTCCCCACCGGAAAGGACACTTATGCGTTTCTTAACGTCGTCTCCCGAAAATCCAAAGGCGCCTAATATGTTTCTGATCTTGGGAGCGTCATCAAATTCTGCCACAGATAATAAGGCTTCCTCGACCGTATCACTTGCGTTTAGCGCGTCAGCGGCATGTTGTGCGAAATAGGCCACGTTAACTCCCTCGCTTATGCTCACT
>JALSKP010000447.1 GCA_026988815.1 Myxococcales bacterium
TATGGAAGAAATGATAAGCCGGCGTTACGATCACGCCTACTTCGTGCTGCAAGCCGTACTAAAAATAGACTCCACACATACCACTGCTCTCGCAAATCTAACCCGTTTAGAAGAGCTCTTGAAGGATAAGATATAATGGAACAATCATTCATACCGAGTTTATTGTTAATTTTGGGTGTTGGGTTGTCCATCCTCTCTTCAAACGAATTGTACAATAATTATACATTCAAAACGCCAGTGATCTCGGAGGCATCTAAATCCGAGATAACGAATCCCCTTGAAGAGATCCCATCTCAAGACGCGATCGTGGTCGATGAAAAGAAAAAAGAAAAAGCCATCGAAAAAAAGCATGAAGTCGCCGAGGTCCTCCTAAAAGAAAAGGATAAAGCGAAAGAGGATAGCGCAAAGCCAAAGGATTGCGCTCCCGTATTTACGATACGATTCGACCGAGACACACGACTTTCATCGACATCTAACAAGAAAATAAACGATGTGATGGATTGGTTAAGAACCCGACCCTACCAAAATATAGTCGTCGAAGGACATGCTGATGGTAAAGGAAACGAAATCTTTAATTTAAAATTGAGCCATCGGCGAGCCAAAAAAGTCGCCGATATTTTAAAAAGGAAAGGTCTTTCATCGGATCAGATTACCATCCAAGCTTTTGGTGAGTATCAGCCCGTTGTTGGGCAAAACAAAGAGAAACGCCTCCGGCGGGTCGTTGTAAAAGTAGTAGGCCAAACACCCTGTGAGGAAACAGAATGAGTATAGTCCCCATCATAATTGCGCTCGTCGCGTGCGCACTCGTTTTCACGAGTGGATTTCTATTTGGGAAAAAACGCAGCGGCGTTGAAGATGATAATTTTTTAGAAGCTCAAGCAGAATTTGACCGAGAAACTGCCGAACTCCGCGAAGCTAAGAGTTCTCTTGAAACTGCCCTTGCGATGACGCAAAGTGGTGGCCCCAACCCTCATGCGATCGAAGGTTTGGAGAATATTCTGGCCCCAATCGCTAGAACCCATTCCATCCGTAGTAAAATCGAAGCCTTAGATACAAGTGGGCTCACACGTAACGATCTTTCGACCTTGCTGACCAAGGTGAGTCAAAGTTGTGGTCTGTCTACCTGTGTCTTGGTTGATACTGCCGGCCTTCCTATCGCTGCGAGCGCGGATGCGGCCGATGTGGATGTTCTTGCTGGCTTGTCAGCAGTGCTCCACCGTCTTGCGATCCGGACCCGCGATAACGGACAACCAATGCCAAACGCGTTCATTCATCGCGACGAAGAAAATCGTCTCACTTTGGCAAGACTCGTCCCGATCGGAGACAACTACTTTACAATTCTAGCAATTCTACACGGTAGCGTTATTGGACCTGATGCGCTCGATCCCCTTGTGCCGGTTATTCGGAAAGTCTTAAAACACGAACCGTGGGCTTAGGATAGTTTAGTAAATATATTTACTTTTTTGCTGCTTCGAAGATATCCAAAGCCTGGGGAAGAATCTTTTCCTCAAGTGTAACTGTATTCGCGATCGGAAAGGATCGGGCACCAATATGAACAGGCGCTTTTTTAAGAAGCCCAAAGTGGTGTTTGGTGAGCTCTGCGATCACCTCACTTCCCCACCCCGCCGTTTTGGTCGCCTCCTCACACACCACTAATTTTTGACTTTTTTTCAAAGAGGCTAAAATCGGAACATAATCGAGCGGTTTAATGCACGAAGGAATGATCACCTCTGCAAATATTTCCTCCTCCATCATAAGTATTTCGGCGGCCTGAACGGCAAGTTCAACCATCCCACCATAGGCTAAAATCGTAACATCAGCAGTTTGAAATTCGTCATAGGATAAAGAGACGGTCGTATACTTTTTATCCGTTTTTTTGATGAAAAAATCACCACACTTTCCCTCTTTTTCTATCTTCAAAGACCGCGCATACATAAGTTTATTCTCTATAAAGAGAATTGGACGGTCATCTTCCAGAGTTGCTTTTTCGAGTAAAGCACCGGGGTCATGATAGGGGCTTGGCGCAACAAGAACAATGCCCGGCATCCCCAGAAAATGTTTTTCAAGGGACTGGCTATGCGTAGGTCCATAACCCCGCCTTCCTCCCATTGCAGCCCTGATAACGATCGGTACCTCTACCTGGTCGTTGTACATCCACTTGTATTTTGCGATGTGATTGAGAATCTGATCTGCTGTCAACATAAGGAAATCGCCGAACATTATTTCCACGATCGGCCTCATGCCGCGCATCGCCATTCCGGCAGCAATTCCCACAAATCCTGCCTCAGCAATCGGGGTAGTGATCACGCGGGCAGGGAACCTTGTAGAAAGCCCTTTTGCAACTTTAAACGCTCCGCCGTAGGGGTCCA
>JALSKP010000448.1 GCA_026988815.1 Myxococcales bacterium
GACCTATCCAACATGGATGATTTGAAAATGCGATTCAAAATGATCGGCCTCGATACACCAACATGGTCGCAATGGTCGGCCATCAGGAAAATCGACCTTACTGATCTGCTTTCCACCTCAGCACCTGGCACTCGCCTTCGTGCCGAAGTTGAAGTGAAGGATAACGTGGGAAATCGAGTTAAATTGCGCCACGCTTTCAATATTCCAAGGGATGAAACAGCGCCGAAGAACACCCCCACATCAACACCTTCTGCTGGCGGCGGATGTTCTACATCCAACGCAAACGCGACACCTTTCTCCTTGCTCTTCTTGCTCGGTCTCTTTTTGACAACCCGTCGAAAAAGAAAGACCAAAAGAAAATCGAAGATGGCAAGTCTGACCCTTTCACTCATCGCCATCGCCTTAAGCCTTTCTTCGTGTGATTGCACCGATTCAGGAACGAGCGCGATTTGTGAGTGCACCGACAATGAAACCTGTGTCGAGGACAAATGTGTTCCCAAAGCGATGGGATGCCAGAACGATGAAGATTGTGACATGGGAACCTGCACCGACGGTGTGTGTGTGGATGATCGGACTTGCGACACCAACATGTGTTCATGCGAGGACAATGAAGTCGCCACGTGCACTGAAGAGGGTACCTGTGACTGCCAAGTTGCCTGTGCTCAGGGTTGCCGAATCGACGAATATTGTTGTTACCAATCCAATCGTTGCCAACCTCAAAGCGATCCCTGTGATGAAATGATGTGCGACGCCGGGACCGAGCCACAACTTCAAGGTGAGCTCACTTACGATAGCGCAAGCTGTGCAACGAAAGCGACTTGCGAATGCGTTCCTGTTCCTCCACTTCCCATCGGTATTCACGGACAATTCTCAAGTCTGGCAAAAAACGCTAATCTAAGCGTCATCGCTGATTATAACACCACCTACGGCGATCTAATGGTCGGGATTTCGACCTCCGGTGGTGATATCGATTGGATATTTGTGGACGGCGTACCTGCCGATGGTCTCGTTCGAGGCGCCGCCGACGGACCGCGCGATGGTATCATTACACGCGGGGACAATGTGGGAACCCATACCGCCATCGCCTTAGATAGTGGCGATAATATTCATGTTTTCTACCGAGACGAGAAAGCCAACATCATGAAATATGCGCGTGGTACAAAAGGCGCCGACGCTTACACCTTCACAACCCATGAGTTTGATTCCAATGGCGATACTGGCTACTGGCCGAGTCTCGTTGTTGACGGCGATAGTGTTTCAATTTTATACGCCAAAAAGAGCGTTCAAGTCGGAAATAATTACGAATCACAACTGGTTTTTTCTACAGTAGATTTAACAACTTCAGCCGATGCGCTCGCTCGAACGGACCAGGTTGTTGCCACGGGCGCCACCTTTGATCCTTGCGGCATCGAGTGTCCCAACAACGAAATTTGCGTAACAAGTCTCGGACAATGCCAGGCCGAGGCCAACGATTGTCCAGGTATGTGTAGCGACGGAGAAGGTTGTTTTCAGGGAGCCTGCGTTCCAACTTTTAAAGAACCCGCAGCCGGAACGCCAAAAATGGTAGGTGGATACGCAGAATTATCAAAAACCGACAACGGATTTTTGGCGATTTATTTCGACCACAATCAAGACTCCCTCGCCACCTCAATTCAGAGCGCTGGAACATGGTCTCAACCGACCCTTGTCGGTGCCGGTAGCGGTCCTTTTGGTAGCGCTTTGATCGAGAATGGGCGATTACATATGGCCTTTCAAAATCGAATAACAAAAACCCTTGAGTACAATTTTGACGGCGGAGTTTCCGAAATTATCGCCAGCGGTTTGCGAGATAACGCCGCGTGGTGGTTGGTATCCGATATCGGTCACGACGTGAACCTATCCATCATGGACAGCGGTGAAATCGTTGTGGTTTACCAAGATGTGGTTTCCCACACGTTTCATCGTGCGTTGAGAAGTTCTCCAAACATGTGGGATACATCGGTCCTTTCCGAAGCGGGTATGCCTTACAGCGGCGCGCGTGGTTTTTACATCACGATGTTGAAAGGGAATAATGGTTCCGTATTTATTGAAACCTATATCAACAATCAGCTAGATGAGCCCAAAGGCGAACCCCTTCTTTATGAATAGATTCCTTTCTTACGCCGCCCTAATTCTCTGTCTTCTGAGTGCCTGCTTAGACGCGCCCCTTGACCGAAGTTGTTCGCCAGCCTGTTCTAGAGGGCAGGTCTGTAACGAGGCAACGCTGAGTTGTGCACGTGTTAACCAAAAGAAATTTACAGGAAATATTAGCGGAAGGGCCTTCGATGCGGTCTCTGTAAACGACCGCGTTTTTGTGTCCGCTCAGAACGAGCGAGGCGATATCATAG
>JALSKP010000449.1 GCA_026988815.1 Myxococcales bacterium
TCACGGAAGTACTCACGGCTGATTACGAAATGGTGAATTATTTTTCTGCGAGAGCCTATCTAGGGACCAAACCCGCAGGCGATCTTGATCTAGCCACGGCAGATTTTAGCGCCGCCGATGCGCTGCCCTTTAAAGATCGCACGGACCGCAACGAGTATCTCCCCGCCAAATTTAGAGGTGGCGGAAAGTCGGGCGTTCCTAACGAAGAAGCCTATTATCACGCAGGATTGCTTTCCTCTTCAATGCTTTGGGCTCGATATTCCACAACGCCAACGAATCAAAACCGCGCGCGAGCGAGAGTTTTCTTCAAAATTTTCCTCGATACCAACTTATTAGAACTTGCCCCCAGAGCTGGCGACGCGAATCTTATCGTCAATTACACAAATCCAACCAAAGATTTTAACCAATGTAATGTCTGCCATAGTCCAATGGATCCTGTTGCTGCGCTTCTGCAAAATTTTACGGACCGTGGTTACCGACGGCCCTATTCTGGAACCTGGAATCCTTCCTACACCCCAGGTCTTGGCGGAGAGCTCATACCCGCTGATCGCATCAATGATCCTGAACGCTGGTTGGGCGAACGAGCGATTGCCGATTCTCGCTTTTCACCAGCCATGGTCGCCAACGGGTATTTTTTACTCACGGGTCGAGAACATCTAACCGCACCTACCGACCTCAGTGCTCTTTATTTTACAGAACAACAACGCGCCTTCGAGGAACAGCGCAAAGAAATTCTCAGAATTGCAAAAGCCTTTGAGGAGGACAATTACAATTTCAAAGTCATTATTCGAGAATGGCTTAAATCCCCGCTCATCATTTCCGATACGACAAGCGAAGATCTTAGCGCCAAGCGTAGTGTCGAATTAAGCGAGGTCGGTTTGGTCAACTTACTCACTCCTGAGGAATTATCGGTTAAGATGAACGCTATCTTTTCAACCTATTGGAAAAACGGAACAAAATTTGTGCTCTCCGATTTTTCCGCCCGATTTGATGGACGAGATTATGCGGAGTTCTACTATCTCTACGATGGCATCGATTCCCGTGAACTCACCGCCCATCTCAAACATCCCAACGGTGTCAACGGCGCTGTTATGAAGCTCTTGGCTGAAGAAGTTGCCTGTCAAAATACGGCCTTGGATTTCTCACGCCCGATGCAGGATCGCGTCCTTTTTCCAGACCTCGATCGTCTTGAAAAGGACGAAACACCCATCCGAAAAAATTTGGTTTATCTCTTCGAACGCCTTCTAGGCGAACGTTACCAGAATGATGAT
The DNA here is from genome assembly GCA_026988815.1 of Myxococcales bacterium. GTDB lineage: Bacteria > Myxococcota_A > Bradymonadia > Bradymonadales > Bradymonadaceae > CALJNB01. Next base: position 1,272 of record JALSKP010000449.1, read on the forward strand.
CCAGAAATCGATCGGGCCTACCTGTTATGGTCCTCGATCCAAAAAGATGGAGAACTTAATATCGACAACCCAGATTATTCAAAGGATCTTATGATCTCCTGTAATAATCCTGATGAACGCGCAGTCATCAACGCCGAGATCTCCGACGATTCCACCTATACTATTCGGGCCTGGCAAGCTGTCCTGGTTTATTTGGTATCCGATTACGCCTTCTTTTTCGAGTAAGGCCCGTTCACTAAAAGGTATCTTTGAGAATGTCCAAGATCTTATGAAAACCGCATGCTCGATCTTCCAAGAAAAACTCACCGTGCCCACATGCTCCTTTTGCGTCCTCACAAAACTCAAAGCCGCGCGCTCTTCGTAGGGGCGTGGCCTTGTGCCGCCTCGTGTATCGTATTCGTCGCGCGCTCTTCGTAGGGCGTGGCCTTGTGCCTCGCCTCGTTGCCTGTTTGAAGTTCGGCCAGGCCAGGCTCATTACTTGATGCATAGAATACCGCCATGGTTCCCATCGAGATGCCGAGCATCGTTACAGGCAAAGCTTCCTCGATATTCAACCGCGCTTTTATCCATTGGGCGGCAGCCAACATTGCTGCGCCATCTCGCCGGCCGTCCCATAGTTTTGCACTGGGCAATCCGCCGGAGGGGCCGAAATTTCTGCAAAAAATACCAACGCTTAAGTATCCTTCATCGGCGAGTTGATCGAGTAAGGTTAAGGTTGGCGCTACGTCTGCGTGGGTTGGCGCTTTTTCGAGTTCGCCGCAGGGCAAGGTGTTGGTCGCTCCTGTCCATGGCCGAAAATAACCCTACCTTTGGAGGGATCCCAATTCTTGGGCTGGGCAACATAAATCCACATATCGTCGCCCTTCAAATGGTTGACCTCGATCTGATAAAAACCGGCGAGTTTGGACGAAGAAAAATCTTTTGAACCGGAGCCAATATCTGGACGATCACCTACTTCCACATCAAGAATTGGTCCAAATTTTTCTTTGGAATTGGAACACCGGAGAAGCGTAAAAAACAAGATCAAGAAGAGTTTTTTCGAAGATCCATTTTCACCAGGCTCAAGGGGTTACACAAAGTACCATATTTTCGTTT
>JALSKP010000450.1 GCA_026988815.1 Myxococcales bacterium
TTAAAGGGCCGAGTGCTTGCCTTTATTGACTACTTCAACCGAGTTTTGTCAAAACCATTTAAATGGACCTATACTGGGCGACCTTTGCAGGCATGACACGATCAATAAGTTTGCCGAGGTCATCTAGCGAAAAGATCGAGAGCAGGTCGAACCGGTTTTATTTGGAGGCGGTTCGCGTTTCATTAAGGGTAAAAAAATGACGTATAAATATTTAGCCGTTCTCGACTTTGAAGCCACATGTGCGTCCAAGAACGATGAGAACTGGAATATCGAGCTTCAGGAAATTATTGAAATTCCTGGGGGCTTAATTTCTTTGGAAGAGGGCCAGGTCGTCTCAAGTTTTAACACCTTTGTAAAACCTATTCTGGAGCCTGTAAGCCTATCAGCTCCTCAGACTCACGCTTTAGTCCATCAACAGCCAACCAAGTATTGACTGAATCTGGGGTTGTATGCTCATAAGCAGCGACGTATTGGATATGAAAACGCTCCCCAATGTCCAGAATTGGAAGTTCTGTGTCAAACCCGTTCAGGTCCAATATGGTGATTTTTTGACAAAAGTTGACCTTGTAGAAGCGGGAAGGATACCAATCATCTAATTCTGCCCTCGAATTCATGATATCCCCGTCTTCTGTACCGATATGCAGCGTCCATTGAGAAGTACTTGCCTCAATCACGTCCAAATTTTACCCGGATGCAACATCAAACTCTACTGCATCAGAATACTTCGATAATCTACATCCAATCGTTAGCTGATATTCATCTCCGTGGTCTTCTCAACTCGCCAGATCCAACCGTGAGAATCGACGATGGAACCTCCATTGTAAAGCGGAACTCCAATTTTGAATTTCCACCACTTGATTGAAAATCCACCAGTTTCGAAGGACTCTGAATTCCCATTTCTGTATTGAGAAAAGCCAGATCGTGCAATTTGTCTATTTGAGGAGACTAGCGAACATGTCACATCTCCCAATGGCGTTTTGAATATCTTAGCTATCAATTTATGCTTCTTCATTTGTTCACTCCAAAGACCATTCCAAACAGCTTTGTTTCCTTTACCAAATTTCTTCGCGCAAGCCTGAATACATCTGGTTTAGACTAATGGACGTTTAAGGGAATTTCAAAAACGCCCGAGGGTCCTTCGACGTCCATCAGCTATGCGGCAAAACGAAAAAGTTGATTAAATCGGCAATCAAATCCTTCTCGTACCGATAATGAGGATAATAACCGTTATTACCAAGGGGGAAATAATGACGCGTCCAAACAGGCATCTTCCAAATCAAATCGTGCACCTCCCTCGCCGTACCACCCAACGGCAATTTCTACTCAAAAACGACAAGGCAGGAATCACTGAAGACCTCGAATCCGACGGTCTCGCAAGAACAAGAAAACATGCGGAATTGTAAACGTACTTACAATATAAAGAGATGCGGCAATGTAATTATGGGAGGGTTTTGGTGGTTTTTAACCTCAGGATTTCTAACCCTTGCCGTTTCTAGAAAATGGGCCATGCGTTTCCCGTCCTAACCTATACATATAGAAACACCACTCCTAAGAAGATAGGGCAGGAAGGTTAAACGCAACGAGGAATCCTTTTTGGTTCTCGTCGAATTGCCTTTTGAACTAACTTTGTCGGAGCTTAAAACCCCGAACCTTGTCGTTTTCAAAGACGATTTGAATCGCCCAGTATCCAACCCCGACGCCGCGTGTGAAAGACAAAGTGCAGGTTCCAATCGGTATCCAAACCTCGTTCTTCAGCGCTTTGACTGAAAAATTTTTGCGCACATCCTCTCGCGTCCACGTTAAAAGTTGGTCTTCTAAACTTTTGACCATATTACAACGCGTTTGATCTTGCGTTGTCCTGGCAGTCCAAATCGCGGAATCGAAAGGTGCTTCCTGACACGAAGAAAGAATGAAAAGAGCGCCGAGAACGCATAACCACCTCACGGAAAAATGTCCGAGCGTAAGAAGCGCGTGCGTATGCCGTTTCTTTGCCAGTTTTGCCATTGGGCGGTTTTCTGAGCATCGCTTCCCTGCCCATCCCATTGAGATAGATTGAGTGTTCGCAATCCTCCATTAAGGAGCAATTCCTCACATCCGCGTTGACAGGATTTATCCGAAGGTTGGTTCTCGGCAAGGCGTTGTCCGCATGCATTATTATGATCGTCCATAAAACGCTCAGGGTTGTTCACATTATTGAGACCTCCACCTATAAATGGAATCGGCGCCTCATGGGACCAAGACGCGAGTTGGGCCGTGGCAAGACCATGGTTTCTTGTCATCCGGCAGTTCATCGTGCAGTGTCGAAGCGCATCACCAGGTCCGTTATGACCGCCAAGATTTTGCGAGATGCCTTGCGCGT
>JALSKP010000451.1 GCA_026988815.1 Myxococcales bacterium
ACGCGGTGATAATTTATATGAATTATCCAACAATCTTGAACAATACCGCGGTTTTCTGATTACAGAGATTGACGCAAATCACGCTTCTGTCGAATTTAAAAATTGCGTCAAATTATTGGTTGGGGAGGCCACTGGTGATGTTAACGAGAAACTATTGCGGCGCTTGCAAATTCGTGAAGCGATAAAAGCGCATTTAGAAAAAGAGCACCAATTATTTAAAAAAGGGATCAAAGTCCTCACTTTATTTTTTATCGACGAAGTCGCGAAATATCGAACCTACGATGAAGATAACGCGCCCCAACCGGGCGAGTATGCGAAGGCGTTCGAAGAGGAATACCGAGATTTAATGAGCGAACGACAAGGAACTCTTCTTGAAGAACGCTACCTCAAATATCTAGCCGACATGCCAGTAGAGAAAACCCATGAGGGTTATTTCTCGATCGACAAGAAAGGACGGCAAGTGGACGCGGTGAAGAAAGCTAAATCAGAAAAAGACACAAGTACCGATATCAGCGCTTATGAATTGATTTTAAAAGCCAAAGAACGGTTATTGTCTTTTGAAGAGCCGACGCGATTTATTTTTTCCCACTCAGCGTTACGGGAAGGCTGGGATAATCCCAATGTATTCGTTATTTGCACACTTAAACGGCCGACCGATAATGCGATTCCCAGACGCCAAGAAATAGGGCGTGGACTACGTATCGCAGTGGATAAATTTGGCGTTCGACAAGACGATCCTGAGACCGTGCACGAAATAAATAAGTTGACGGTGGTCACAAGCGAAAGCTATGCGGACTTTGTGAAAGCGTTACAATCAGAAATCAGCGATTCGCTTTCCTCACGTCCGCGATTTGCAAATAAGGAATATTTTACAGGAAAGATTCTCAATGTGGATGGCGAGAAAGTTGAAGTTTCTAAAAAAATGGCCCATCAGATTTATAAATATCTTCTGAGGAATGATTACACAGAGGATGATGATCGCATCGCTCAAAAATACCATGACGATAAAAACTTGGACTTGCTCGCGGAATTGCCAGAGTTTCTGAAGGCCTATCGAAAACCGATTTTCGAATTGATTGACAGTGTATTTAGTGAAGCTCATCTTCCGAAGATCGAAGACGAACGCCGTTCTCGGGTTAACCCTTTGAACATGAAGAATTTTGAAAAGAAAGAATTCAAAGAACTGTGGAATCGCATTAATCGTAAGGCAGCTTATCGGGTTGAATTCGATACAAGTGAATTAATCGAAAAATGTGTGAAGACCCTAAACAAAGAACTGCAAGTTACGCCGCTTCGCTACCTCGTTGAGACAGGCGAGCAAAAAAGTGACCTAAGTTACGACGATATGAAACAAGGAGATGGCTTCACTAAAAAAGGAAGCCAAAGCGAGTACGCTCCTCGGTCGGCACACGGATCGGTTCGATATGATTTAATCGGCGAAATCGTGTCCGAAACCAAACTCACCCGAAAAACAGTTGGGGCGATTTTATCCAAGATTTCTAAAACGACTTTTGGTAAATTTCGAACAAATCCCGAAGCCTTTATATCCGAGGCTTGTCGATTGATCACAGAACAAAAATCAACAGTAATCATCGAACACTTGCGTTATGATACAACCAGCGAGACCTACAACATTAATATATTTACCGACAATGAAACCAAGTTCGATTTCCGCGAAGCTGGCAAAAAGCTAAACCGCCATATCTACGATTATGTGGTGACGAATTCGCAAACTGAACGCAACTTTGCCAATGAACTCGATATCAGTGACGAGGTTGTCGTGTACGCGAAACTACCCCGCGGTTTTTATATTCCAACTCCGGTAGGGAATTACAATCCAGATTGGGCGATTTCATTTAAGAAAGGTACAGTGAAGCATATTTATTTTATTGCAGAAACGAAAGGCAGCATTTCTACAATGTCGCTACGCGGTATTGAAGAAGTGAAAGTGAAATGTGCGCGGATGTTTTTTGAAAGATTAAACGAAGATATCAATACAGACCAAGTAACCTACGACGTGGTTAACTCATACGGGAAATTAATGGAGCTCGTTGGCGCCCCGTAAAATAGAAAACTCACAACCTAAATTGAATGTTCAAAACTAAAGCCACACCGAGAGCGTGGTCGAAAGAAATGCCCGAAACCGGAATTTTTCGAATTAAGAATTTCAGAAAACTTTTATTTCCGATCCATGTTAAGATTTGCTTCCTGATTTGTAAATCCTCGCCGTACCCCCCTCTTGAAATCTTAATCCAACATCTCATGATTTCCGCTCCCATTTAAAAGGAGAAAAAATGGAAACGAAGATCGTAGCGATTCAAGAAAAAATAAAAACAAGGCTGTCGCGGTTT
>JALSKP010000452.1 GCA_026988815.1 Myxococcales bacterium
TTTTTAGAAAATCCATTATGACATCCCGAACATTGCGATATTTTAGGCTGCGGGGAGGTCGTACTTTCATTGTGACACTGTTGACAACTTTGCATGTCGGGAATGAGATTGTCGGAGGCCCGTTGTGCGGTTGAGGCTGCGGGGTGGCACGACTGACACGAACTTGCTTGATGCTTTTGATGATCAAAAATGATCGTATTGGGCATAGGAGGATAGAGGCTAGAACGTTCTTTTTTAACCGCTGATTTGCGAAGTTCTTGGGCCAGAACGAAACTACTCAGGATCCCAAAGAAAACCAAAGAGAGGAGGATTGCTTTCTTCATAACCAGAGCTCGGTTTCAAAGGATCCAAAAAAGCTGAGATGGTTTCCAATTTGGTTGCTATTTTGGGCAACACTTGCGATGGAAAAAAGTCCAAAGCTTGTTGGGAATTCGACCCCGAGACGTTGGGTGAACGCGAAACTTTCACTTCGTGTTGAATCTTGGCCGACCCATAAGAAGGTTGAACCTGCAACGACACGCATTGAATAGAGATGGAAGCGGGTGTTTATTCGGGCGATGAATTGGTCCCGGGCATAGTTTTGTTCGTCACTTGGCTGGTAGGAAAGAGAAGGGTTGAAACGAAGGTGGGTTCCCCAAAAGCGAAGCCTTTGGCTGTACTGGAGCGCAAGTCCGAGAGTGCGTATATCATTATCTGCGCCACCGAGGTCAAGCGAGTTATGGTCTGCATTAATCGATTTTATCCAAGCGCGAGCTTCCAATCCTTGGTCGTTGTTTCCATACCAGACACTGGTGTGAAGGGACTGGGAGGGGGAGGTGCCGAAGAGATTGAAAATACTCGATGCGTCAAAAATGGGAACGATATGTTCGAAGCCTTGTCGTATATAAAAGTTATCGGAGGGTTTCCATGTAAAATTAAACTGGCCTCGATTGATTCTCCTGGCGATGGTGTGAAAGGACAAATGGGCCGAAACGAGGGTTTTTCGGGTTGGGTTGCCCAGGGCCGAAATGGCGAGCCGTTCATCGCTTGTCGCTGAAGAAAAGCGTTTTTCATAGCCAATAGAGGCGCTAGCACCATCAAAAAATAAGCGAGATTGAAATCCGTAAATAAATTCAGTCTCGTCATTGTTTTGACGCAGTTCGATGGGTTTACCTTGAACATCATAGCGATCTGGATCCAAGCTTTCGGGTCGTCCGACCACGTGTCGTCCGCCGTAAAGACTTGTTTTCCATTGTGTTTTATCGCCAAGTCGCAGCTTTAGGGCGAAGCCATCAATGTCTTTTGCCGCAAAAATAGAATAGTTTTGTAAGCGTCCCACCTTGAGGTTAAGGCGAGAAAAAACCTTCCATTGGATCCATGCTTGAACAAGAGAGAGGCGGTTGAAGCGGTGGCTTAGATAGGGATCTGCGCGATGGGGGAAGGCTGCGAAATCGTTAAAATAATTCAGTTGTAGATGTAGGTTGAGAGGCGTATTTTCGACTCCAGCAAGGTTATACCCCCACAACGAAAGGCTTTGAGAGAAAGGTCGCTGGGCAGCGATCGTCAGATCGCTGCGTACGAGTTGGGTCGCTTTTGCACGCGTTTGGGTTCTCAATCGATATTGTTGTGCTTGGCTAGTCGATGCTGAGGATAGGATCCAAAGCAAGACTAGAATTTGTGCACAAAGGTCACGATGATGAAAAAATTTCATAGTTAGAGATCGCGTGATATAAGAAATAGGACAGACTAGAAACGCTTTTCGCTTTTGATTCAAGACAAAAAAGCGAGAGGCTAATGTTTTGCGTTAAATAAGAGTTTGGAACGAAATTTGCTTCTAAAGAAAACATAAAATTACCTATGGCAAGAATATGATGTTAAAAAATCAAAACGAAGATGGATTTACGCTTGTAGAGCTTTTGATCGTCGTGGCGATTATTGGTGTACTCGCTGCAGTAACTGCGCCCTCGCTCAATAAGATGGTAACGCGGAGTCAAGGACGTGAATTTGCACGTGGCGTGGCTCAGCAATACCGTTTTGCCCGAAACCAAGCAGCGAACACCAATCGCGTTCTACTGGTCGCCCTTTTTGAGCATGATGCGGGCTCTACGTGGAGCGGCATTAACTCAAATCGTGGTCGTGTAGAAGTATGGGCGACAGCCGATCATTCGATTTGCCGTGATGCTCCGAGCACCGTCGCTTCTGCTCCTCCAGGATATGAGATGGTTTCTTTTTTTGAAGGCAAGGAAGTGTCGGGTTCAACAAAATTGTACAGAAATTCAACAGGCCCTTATTCAAGTCGAAGCATTGTGTGTGTTCAACCCAACGGCGAGTTTTTGCGCCCTGGCGATGGGAATTCCCTTCAAAAAATTTCTGGCGTGGGATCTCAGGTTTGTTTGGGAGAGGCGATGGTGATTGCTACCTACGATAGAGACATTGCGATTTCAAATAACGATATTTACAAGTGCGCGATCAGTGTATCCGATAATGTCACGGAAAAAAGAGACGCAATAAATTACTGGCGGATTTCGCTTTGGGATAATGGACAAGTAACGGTGGGTAATCGATGAAAAAAGGTTTTACATTAATAGAAGTTATTATCGCCATTCTTGTATTATCGGTCTCGACCCTGGTCGTGATCGCGATGCAAACAAGTGCCTTGCGAGGGTATTCGTCCATTCGAGATACCGACGATGCGGTGATGATTGCTCATAGAACGGCAGATTTGCTCCATATAGAGGCGGCAAGTTGGCGAGTAGACAATGCCAATCAATGGAGTTTTGATGTCCAGGATAGTTACACGGGCGAGACGCCTTTTGACGTCCCCAACGTTTTATCGGCAGTTAAGACCAAACCTTGGGAGTGGATTCCACTTTTTAGTAATCCTGTTGATGAGCGTATGGCAAATCAAACGGGGGTTAATGGCCGCCATTGCGTGTACGTGCGCGGAGGACCCTTTGAGGGAAGTTTGACCACCAGTGTGGATGTCGGAACAGGAGTTATCAATAGTTCTCCGGCCATGTCCATTCAGATTGCCGTCTTGAGCGCGGGCGTAAGAAATAACATGAAGAGCTGTGATAACCCCTCGACGAACACACCTGCTTTTAATTTGTCAGAGTTAGGCTTTAGTGCGAGTGATGAAATTCCACTTGGTTGGGCGTTGGAATCTCAAGGTTATCGCCCCACTTATCACGCAACACTTGTATTCAAGAGGAATTTTCTATGAGACGCGGATTTACACTTATTGAATTGGTTGTTTCGATGGCCCTCACGGCGCTTATCGGCCTCATGGCCTACGCCTTGTTTGGGATTTCGGCCGACAATTTGGTCGAGGTCGATAGTTTGGAAGTAACCGCATCCAAAGGACGTTTTACGATCGAAAAATTGCGCAATGTCTTTCAAATTGCAGGCTCCTTTTCCTCCCCGGATAGTATTCTGGATCCTTTTGTTCAGCCACGTACGCCCACTCCATCCTATCATGTAGCCGGTTTTCACTCTTATCCAGGCTGGCAGGATAGTACCTCTTTGGCTCAAGATGTGTCCTTCGATGGTATTATCATCACAGGCGCTTTTGACTACCCTACCAGTTTTGATGTGGGAGGATTTGTTATTGGTGCGGCAACGGCGATGAATATTCCAGGAAACTTCTTAGGTATGGAAAAATTGAATAGGGTGAATCCTTTTTCGGATGTGGTTCGCCATCCGTCGGGTAATTATCTACCTGATTTGGAAAAACAAGATTGGGATGTCATCGATTCCTATCGTTTTTTAGAAAGAGATTTTTCTACACGTCTCATCCGTGTGACGGATAATTTGGGTTATGTTCAGTTCGTGAAGTCAAACTTTGTAAATTCAACATTTAGCTCCTCAGATATAGAGGACCTCAACAATGGAACCTCATCAAGGACGCTTAATGGCCTCAATATTCCGCTATCTCCCAATGCACCTTTTCAGGTTAAATACAAAGATCCGGGAGCGGGACTTAATCCTGACGGCCTAGATTTACGAGAAATTGGTCTAAATCCGGCCGCCTCAGGTGAGGGAGACAGAACCTATGAAGCCTCGTTTATTGATTCCTATTGGTTACATATTATCAATCCTTTTGATCCTCGCGATCCAACAAATCGCCTTCTTGTGATGGAACGTTTATGTGCCGATGCGGTCGCCACGGATAATCCGGGATTGGCGCCAGCGAGTCCAGGAAATGCGACGCCAATTGCGGCGGGATGTGGAACAAATTCTCGAAAAATGATTGCAGATCATGTGGTTGATTTTCAGGTGTGGTTCGATTGCGTGCCTTCCGGTGGCGGAGAGCTTGCGATGAATACGAACTGGACCCGACAATGGATAACGCCCGACAATACGACAGGTGGTGGAAGCTGTATGAATCCTGGTCCGGGTTATGCGCCTGGTCGCGCCCGTGTTGCCCATGCCAGAATTACACTTCGAACGAGTGAGGAAAGAGCGACGCTTTTTTCTGGAGATCCTAGTTCGGATGTCTCTTTTTCAAGTGGAGACACGCCGTGTACCCTCTCTTCAAATTGCCCGAATGCGTCTCTTCGTAGTTTCGATCCCTTTCCAAATCTTCGCGGCGAAACGCCAGTGATTACCTTTCAAACCGACCTTGCCTTGCGCAACTTTATTATCAAGGACCTACAATGAGAATACCTAACGAAAAAGGCTCCGCTCTACTTTTAGTGTTGATGATCACATTGGTTCTGTCCGCCTTTGGGTTGGTCGCGATGCGTGATATCGCGCGAGGTGTACATCAATCGGCCTCTTTTAGAGTGCGTACTCAAGCTGCGACGATATCCGATACAGCCACTTCGGCGTTTTCGATGCGAGCAGGAAATCAAGCGAGCGGATACCTTTACGCGATGAAAGCGACAACCAATCGTAAAAACGGTTCATCGACCTCCTTTGGAGGCAATGATCCGAGTCTTTATAATTATTCAGGCCCCTATTTTCAGGAGACCTTAGCCTCCCATGGTGGATTTATCGTCTTCCGTCATGATGAGTTGGCAACGGGAACTTCGGGATTATTGTCCAATCCTTTTGGTGCGACTTCGCAACAAAAGGGAGAAAGTGGTTTGTTTCGTGGACCGGCATCGCTTTCTGATGCTGCTTCGTTTGAAGTACAGAATAAAACACAATTTGAAGTTATTTTACGAGATATAAAAGCGGGCATACCCGCCCCCGGTTTTTCGGAACGCTATTGTTTTAAAAAAGGTGTTGTGGCAGCCCGATCTCGCGTCGGCGAGGTCCCTGCAACCTTGGGTGAGCCAGCACGATTAGCGGTGGGAATACATAGCAACGATATACTTCTTGGACCTGTCGAATGTGGATACAACTGATGAAACTTACAAAACGATTCTTATTGGGACTTTTTGCACTCCTGGCCTTCCAAACGCAAGGCGAGGATTTATTTGCTCAACCCCCCACACTACAAGGTCCCATACCTTTTATTATGATCATCTCTGATACTTCGGCGAGTATGGAGTTTACCGATAAGGGAAGTGAATATCCGCATAGGACGATCACAACCACGCCTAACCTTGAGTCTCTATCGAGTTTACTTCCTGGAGAAATGAACGCTTGGGTTCCCTCGACCTTCATGGATATTGACGACGCAGATCATACAAGTGGTCCGACGGCCTTTGGACCCTGTTTGGTCTGGGAACCCAGCGAATGTCGTTCTTATGAGCGTCCTTCTTGGAACGCAAATCTTAAAACTGGCAATGTCGGTAATCCCCTAAATCAAGATTGGAAACACGAGTATTCATCCAGCGATACCGGCCTAATGCGTGATCGTTTTATTGATTATATGCGTGGATCCGAAGGGACGACGTTGCTTCCCGACAATGGGACAGGTGTTCGATTTCACTGGGAAGATCAACCACGTCACGTGACCATAAAAGAAGTGCTTACAGGCGATATGATTCTACGTCCTAATAACGCCTTTGGTGTGCAAATACCGCTCGATACTCTCGACAGAAACATGCGTGGACCAGGCTGTTGGTTTGTACCTCGTCATCGTAACGCATCTGGACAACCGGAAGGTCGTGCAGGGGTTGACGATAAGAAAATTTGTTTAAACGAGAATAACTTTGAGGAATTCCCAGATCATTCAGAACCAACACCGCATTTTCAGGAAGTATATGATGGTCAGCTTCCCAACGGATTGATGGATAACTTGGCCGGAACGGCGATTTTTTCAGTCGTCGGCTTTGATGGGTATAAAAAGGATTCGTCGTGGTCGGCGCTGTATAACAATTCTCTCAACGATGAGTTGGCTGGCGTATCCTCAGGGTATGCAGGTCTTGTCGAAGGCACGAGTTGCATCGACTCCGCCGGAAACTCAAGTCAATGTTATGACCTTGGTGTTTTTCGAATTGTTGCGCCAAAAACGCTTAATATTCCTAGTCGCTTTCTCCCGGAAGTATCCCGTTTTAGCCAAGTAGCGGTGCGAGATTATGGTTATCTTCACGAAGGTGGAAATAGCGAATGGGATCTAAGCCCCAAATCTGTTGGGCGAGATAACGAAAGAAATATTGCGCTTGGTGAAACCTATTCTACTGACTTTGAGCTTTATTACGATAAACAAGAACTTGGGAAGCAACCGATTGCGGCGGCGACTCCGATCGCAGCGGCTATGCAAGATCTCCAAGGTTTCTTTTCGAGTAATCCAAGTAATGTTCCAAAAGAGTTTTCTTTTGGTCAGGGCGGAAATGCGATTACGGATGACTTTGCTGAATGTCGTCCTAAACATGTGGTTCTTATTTCCGATGGTGCACCATCTCCAGAGCGCGGAGAGGTGAACTTTACTTTCGATAATAACGATGGAGCTCTGTCTCCCTACAATACCTCAGAACAGGAAATTAGCGATCTTGTGAACGACGTTAATGGTACCATCGAGCCTCCCGGCTCTGGTTTTTTTCCTCTTTCTTCGGTTCGTGTCCACGTTGTGGGGATGAATATTGGTGATGATAACGCGTTGGAAAAATTGACATCCATGGCGATTGAAGGAAAGACCTGTGCTGGTTTTTCCTTAGGCGCGAACTGGCACGGAACGCCAACAGGTCTTGGGGGATTTACGTGTCCCAATAAATTACTTGATCCCAATAATGCGTGTTTGATTCCCCCATCCTCGGGTATAGATTACCCTTATCCTAAACCAGACGGCACGACGTACACCTGTAAATATCCTGCACTGATTTTGGACAAAAATGATCGTGATCAACTTCAGGCTGCGTTGTCTTCCTTGTTCAATGATATTGTTGATGGGGCCTCAGTGTCGACCCGTACACGTACAGTTGTGACCAATGAGATTCAGGATGATACAAATTTACTTGGTGGGCAGCATCGTGTTTTTTCGGGTGTCGTTACGGGTGGAAGCCAGTATTGGAAGGGGATTTTGAATCGCCAGTTGCTTGCCTGTGATAGTACTTTTGATACCGTTGCCTTGCATGAAGAAATCGGAAACCAGGTCAATTTGACCTTTACAAATAAGTCAGATCACCGCCGTATTTTTACCTCCTTGGCAAGCGATCGTCTTTTTAATTACTCCAATCGTAAACCCAAAATCAATCTTGGACCAAGTCTTTTTCCCTCACCTAAAATGTTCCCTTCCTCTTTTGAGTTTCGAAAGAACAGAAACGGAGAAGATGAGTTCTTGGGCACCCAACTTTCAACAACGGCAAACGAAACAATAGGAACGCGTATCCCCTTCGAAAAGAAATCGATTAAAGATGGATTGCCTTCTGGTATGAGAGCAAGAGATTTACTAGGCGTCTCCACCGGCGGGCGAGCATCAGAAATTATTAATGTTTTCTCTGGCAGAATTCCCGAAAAAGTCGGAAATGCGAATGGCGGTATTTTATCCGGCGAGGCGGGTCGTGCCTTTGGTGGACTTCTCAATTCAAACCCCGTGATTGTTGGGCCACCTTCCCTTGATTTACCCATCGAATCCTATCGACAATTTAAAGCCCATTTCGCGGATCGCCATACCATGCTTTATTCAAACACAATGGACGGCATGCTACATGCAATTCACACCGGTCAACGAGAAGTGATGGTCCGAGCCCAAACCAACGAAAATGATTCTCCCAATGCTGACGCTCCGGGAGCGGTTGAGGGTATGAGAGAGGCGTGGGCCTACATTCCTCAGATGTTTCATAACGCCTTGGATGCGGCCTCGGGTTCTCAGTCTTATTTGATGGACGGTACACCTACGGTCGCCGATGTTCGTTTGTGTAGAGCGCGCGATGACTCAAACTTTTCGTCTCTTTGTAGAGATTCTACAACCAATAATTTAGAACCTTGGGAGCAATGGAAAACCGTTCTTGTTCAGGGTGCAGGGCTTGCCGGGACCGGATATTATGCGATGGATATTACGCGACCTGGTGGACGTACCTTAACGGCCTCAAATTCGGTTGTTTTGAATGCACCCGATCCGGTGCCTTTGTGGGAACTTACCCACGCCTATGAAAATCAGCAATTGAAGCTTATCGATGCCAACGGAGACCGAGATAGAATTGGAAGTACGGCGACGGGAGACATTGATCTGGGCTCGTGCTCGGGATACGATGCATTTGTAACATCAACGATGTTAGGGACCAGTATTAGCGAACCCGCAATTGCAAATATTCTTATGCGGTACGTCGATACCTCCAATAATAGCATCACCGAACAACGACCCGTTGTTGTTTTCGGCGGCGGAGGTTCCCGTCCTCTTGATCCCGCATTGGGCTGCGCTCCTCTAGGGCGCGCGCTTTATGTTGTTGATCTTCAAACAGGAAGTATCATTCGGCGTTTTACCTCTTATTTCGACGCTGGCACAGAAATACCGTTCTCAACATTCAATGATCCGATTGAAATAACAGGCAGCCCTGCCTTATTCGACGGCTCTCCTGGTTCTGTGGCCACCCGCGGGTTTGTAGGCGGTACGGGAGGACGTTTGTTCCGAATGGATTTTGTATCCCCTAATCCAACGGATTGGTCTGTGAGTCTGTTCTTTGATCCAAACACGGATTCAGACGTTACCAGTGCTAGAAGCGCCGCTGGAACAGGAGGCGCTTCGTTTCAACTCGGACCAGCAGGATTTAAACCCGCTATCGCGAGTACAGATGATAAATCTGTAGTTGTCACCTATGGGCTAGGTGATGTTAGAGATACGGTGACCAACAATGAAGCCCAACTTGTGATTGCGCTTAAAGACAATGGCTCCCAACAGGTACCCCATATCGAATGGATCGAAGCTTTCGAGCCCAACGAGAAATTGATGGGTAACCCTCTCACCTTCGATGGGGTCACATACTGGTCGACCTACTATTTACCAACGGGCGATTCTTGTGCTCCTGGTCGTGCGCGTATCTACGGCGTTAACTACCTTGGAGACGGCTCGAAAGTTTCGAGAGGTGTGTGGGACCAAGTGCCATCTATTGTAAGCGCTTCTGACATTCTTAAGGACATTCCTTCAACAGGAATTCGATGGTGGGGACCTGAAGAAAGTACCCTCATCCGTGGCTTAACCCTTACCTTGGGGAATCCCTGTAATGTGGATAACATTGGTACAGCCAGTCCAAAATACTCAGATTCTAGTCAACGTCGTCCTCAGCTTATTGCTCAAACAAGCGGCCAAGATGTGGCAACGACATTGAAAAATGTAAATTCGAATTCGGGTTTGGGTAGCGCAAGCCCAATCGTTGATCGTTTGGTCGTCGATATCAAAGCGCCAGATAGCAAATATCAACCGCTTTATTGGTCAGCTATTTCTTACTAATCCTGCAATTATTATTGAATCACCAAATATGCGTCTTCATTTGTTTCTTGCCACCTCACTACTTTTTATTGCGTGCGAGGGCACCAGTATACCTACGCCAAAACCTGAGATAAAAAAGGAGGTTCCGGCGGAAAAGAAAGAACCTAAAGAAGGTCCGAGCCTTCCCGATCGTATTTTTGGATTACCGGTCCCCGCCAACGCGTTTTCCCATTTCAAAATCGGCGCCGATGAGGCCGTTTTGGTGAAAGCTAAACCTGAAACGCTCAAGTATTTCTATCAGAAACATTTGGTCGACTACGAGATCATCGAGCAAGATAAAACTATTTTTATCGTCGGCTTGCGCTCCTTCATGTCCTCCGCAAAAATCTATCCCTATACGAATCACAAAAAATCACCGCTTATTATTAAATTCTCACCGCCAGAAAGGGAAATTTCTGCAGAAGAACGAGAAAACCTCATTTCTCGAAAAAAAGGAACGGAAGTAAAATTGCGCACCAAAGACGGTAAGCTCGTCGCACCAGGAGCACGTTGGGGAGAACCTTACACGCCTCCTTTTGGAACACCACTTCACAAAGAAAGATACCGCTTGAATTGGGGTCGACCTTTTGGCCAATGGAAAGCGCAATAGCGTTCTGAAGCGTTAATTCGAGATTTATTCCAGAAATCGAAAGAAAGTCGCACAAAAATCTCCATACCCTTTGACTTTTGATTTCAGCTTTGCGATCAATTGGAATAGTAATCTATTGAAAAGAGGTATGATATGAAGCGTAGTCTTCTGATTTTAATGTACTTTTCGTTTTTTCTGGCCGCAGCCTGCGGTGATGATAACAACGAGAAGAACTTGTGTGAGGGCGTCACCTGTGATGCCGGAATTTGTGATCTAACATCGGGAGCGTGTATTAACGCGCCTGATTGCGGGACCGACAACGATGCTTGCCTAGCAGGCTATGAGTGTAAAAACACTGTTTGTACGGTCACAGTTGCCTGCGATATTGATAATCCCTGCGACCGCGGAACGTGCGTCGATAATGCGGTATGCCTTAATCCGACAACATGTAATACGAACTCCAATTGTTTGAACGGTTTTTATTGTACCGACGACAATGTTTGTTCTGACGATCTTTGTTCTGACACTGTATGTGATAACGGTGTGTGTGAACTGGGTACAGGAGCATGTGTTAACGCTGACTCTTGTCGTAAAGAAACACAGGAAGACGATTGTTTATCAGGGTTTGGATGTGTTCAAGGGAGCTGTGTCAACGAGACCGACTTCTGTGATGAACTCGATTGTCAGCGCGGCGTTTGTTCTTTCGAAGAACAGGGATGTATTGATGCAACCGATTGTGCCGGTGATGACGTTCAATGTTTGAGCGGAAATTACTGTGATGATAATAATGCATGTCAGACCAACCGATGTGATGTTCTAAACACAGACTGCCCTCGAGGCGTGTGTGATCCCGGTCAAGGCGTGTGTGTAGACAAAGAAAACTGCACAGCTTCAACTGATTGTATTGATGCCAAAGTCTGCCTAGGTGGAGCGTGTACACCTTCTGAAGAAGCGTGTGGTACCGACGGTTGTCCAGGTAATCAAGAATGTGCCTTTGATGAGGCTAATTCTAGTGCGTCGTGTCAGGAAGCTGCCACGGGTTGTGCTTCAGCTGTTGATTGTACTGGCGATCGCGTCTGTACAAACGCTGTTTGTGTAGATCCGGGTATGTGTTCAGAAGATGCTTCTGAGCCCAATAACATCACTGGACAAGAAACCGAGATCACTTCATTGATTCAAGAATTGACCATTTGTAATGGCGATACTGATCTTTTCATCTTTGATACTACAACAGATCCTGACGGAACCGGAACACTCAACGTCGTTGTTGAAATTAACCCCGTCGATGTAGGTCTAGGCGAGATTAAAGTTGAACTTGTTAATCCTCTTGGAAACGTTGTTCAAACGGGAAGCTCGATCGTGAACGGAACAGACACCGCAACGATTGATGTACGTCATCTCATTGATGTTGTGACGATGGGAAAATACATCATTCGCGTAAGCGGTGATGGCGTTTCAACAGCCGGTGTACGTTATGCACTCCGCGCTGATGTTGTAGACCCAAATGTTCTCACTGGATGTGGAATGGCGACGGTGCTTGATCCCTCTCAACCCACCTCTGGCAATAC
Source organism: Myxococcales bacterium (assembly GCA_026988815.1). Lineage (GTDB taxonomy): Bacteria > Myxococcota_A > Bradymonadia > Bradymonadales > Bradymonadaceae > CALJNB01. The sequence goes on from JALSKP010000452.1 coordinate 11,933, forward strand.
CGCAATGGGTGCCTCCATTGAGTTAAAAACCTGTGGCGATACTGAAGGATTCAACAAAGAAAACATCTTCTCACTTCAAGTCGATGTTCCTTCCTACTTAACCCTTCAAGCTCTACCTACACCCGACGTTGATGTGACGCTTTCACTACGTTCAATCTGTGGTCAGAACGATACCGAAATTGCATGTGCAAATGACGTGGGTATCACTGGAACGGAAACGATTTCAGCTCCTGTTCAACCTGGTACCTATTATATTATCGTCGAAAGCGCTCAAGCGGACGAGGGTGCCTATACTCTCGTGACCGATCTCGCTCCGATTATTTGTTCACCTGCCGACAATACCTGTGCAGATGCTACAAATGCGAATGTTTGTAACGCCCAAGGAACGGCTTTCGAAAACGAAGCTTGCGAAAACGGCTGTGACATGGCGATCGGCCGTTGTACGCGAAATCTCGGCGATGTATGTGATACCGCAATTCCGGTCACCAACACCTATAGCGGATCTATTAATTGGAACGCCTACCTTCCTGACTACGCCCCCGATGTTGCCTGTGTGCCACTTGATGGAAGCAATACTGATGTTGATGGCGAAGATGCGGTCTTTGCGGTGACCATTCCTGATGGGAGTGCGTTATCGGCAACTTTGGATCGCGATTTCGGTGTTTATGTATCAATGTACTTTGTGACCGACTGTTTGGACGTCAACACGAGTTGTTTAACCGGTGTAAATGACGGACGTTTTTCTGATGAAACCTTATTTTACAATAACGATACCGGGGCCGATATTACCGGATTCTTGATTGTCGATCGCAGTGTTTCCTCCACGTCAAGTGCCGCAAGTCCGATCGAAATTTCCGTCGCGCCGGTGATTTGCACGCCTGCTGAGTCCCGTTGTGTTCTCAATCGTGAATCCCAAACGTGTAATGCGGCGGGTACCGCCTTCGATACATCTGTGTCCTGTGAATTTGGCTGTGATACGATGACAGGAAAGTGCGTAACTCCGGTTAATGACCTTTGTGATGGGGCTATTGAGTTAACACCTGGTGTCGGCGTCACGGGCGATATTTCAATTCTGGCAGCAAGTTATACCGCTGATGGATGCTCGGGTTCAGGAAACGGACGAGATGCAACCTACGTTATTCGAAATGTTCAACCTGGATCGCTTATCAATGTTGTGATGGTTTCCAATTTTGATGCCGTACTTTGGGCGGCCAAAGAATGTACCGCAAATGTGTTGAGTACCTGTTTGGCTCTCGAAGATGATCCTGAGAATCTCGACCTTGTCGCAACGGCCGGTGGAGACTATTATTTTGTTGCCGATACCTTCTCCTCTGGGAAAACGACGGGGACCTTTGAGATTACTGCCACGGTTACACAGCCCCAATGTGTTGCCGGTCAGGCCATTGGTTGTTTAGATGCAACTACACTTCAATATTGTGGTCCTACCGGCCAACCTGTTGATATTACATGTGCAGGTGGTTGTTCAAACGATGCTTGTGCTATGCCCGCGGGTGAGGTTTGCTTTGATGCGATTGACGCCACTGCTGGATTTACCGGTTCGATAAATGAAGACGATCTCGTCAATAGTGTTAATAGTGACCCGTGTGGTACCGACTCCGATGGCGGTGATATCCACTATAAAGTCGATCTACAAGCGGGTGAAACACTTCATGTAACAGCCGACGGTGGGATATGGTATCCGCAGATTTATCTCTACGATAATTGCGCCGATCCTGCGACAAGTTGTAAGGTTGGAAGTTCGTATTCGCGCACCAGTGATTTAATTTATACTGCTAGTGTGGCGGAAACCATTTTTGTGGGTGTTGATTTTGAAAGTACTTCTGCAGATGCCAATGATGCCGCTCAAATTGTTATCGAAACACTACCTCCATGTACGAACGGCCAGCCGATTGCGTGTAACGCAGCCGGTACCGCGCTTCAGTATTGCGTAAATGGTGTTCTTCAAAACCTTGCCTGCGGCGGAAATGGAGTATGTACCAACAACGCTTGTGAAAATCCTTCAGGCGATTTGTGCTTCGATGCAGCTCCCCTCAATGGAACCCCAGCTGGTGTTGTTACGGTTGCGGGTAGTTATAGTGGAAGTTCGAAAGGATTCATCGCTGACGAAACCACCCTTGCTGGTGCTTGTCGATTCAATACGGCCGGAAGTCGTGACCGAATTTACGAAATTCCTCTCAATCAGGGAGATAGCGTTAAAGTGACGATAGACGCCAGCACCGATACCTATATTGCTTTCGCTGAGGACTGTAATGACGCAAACACCTGTTTGGTTGCAAATCGTTTAGCGGATTCCGATTTCTCAATCGAATTCGTTGCTCCGTCAACACAATCCTACTTTATGATTGTTAGAGCCGAGAACAGTACAACTTCTGATTTTACTTTCGACTACGAAGTAACTGCCGCCAGCGGAAAGGTTTGCAGTCCTGATTCTTTCTATTGTTTGGATGCGACAACGCTTGCCGCATGTGACACGAACGGCCAAATCCGATCTCAGTACAATTGTCCTCTCGGGTGTTCAAACGGTGCGTGTACCTCCGATCTTACCTCCGATGTTTGTGGCTCTGGACAAACCGTTGTTGCAGGTGCCTACTTCATCGAGTCGATGGCAAACAACAACGACGACGTTGATCTTAGTAACTCAAGTTGTGCTGGAAACGACACGCCAGGAAATGATTTCTTCTATGCAATTGACGTTGCAGCGAACGAGATTATTGACCTCAGCGTTCAGGCTTATAATGAGTTTGACGATCCAGCGATTTACATCTTCACGAATTGTGCAGATGCAGACATGAGCTGCCTTGCGGGACAGTCCAATGGCAATAATGCACAAACCTTGACCTATCAATCGCCGATTGCCCAAACCGTGTACGTGGGATTAGATAGCGAATCTTCCTTTGATGATGGATGGTTTGCACTCGAAATCCAAGTTCGTCAGCCCGATTGTACACCGGGAGTTACACCTCAAGCGTGTAACGTTGAGACAACCGGATTTCAATATTGTGACGATACAGGATTTCTTCAAACCTACATCTGTGGGGCAGCAGGAAGTTGCAACGGTGCTACGAATCGTTGTGCGACACCAGTCGGAGATGTCTGTTTAGATCCTTTCGAAGGAACGCCTGCAGCATTGGCTACGCCAGAAACCTTCACGGGAACGATGAGTGGAACAAACGACTACTCCTTCGCGCCTGGCAATATTTGCACAGGTTCAGCGACGCCCGGCGAAGATCAAGTCTTCATTGTTGACCTTCTTATGGGACAAACCTTGTCGGCGAGCCTTGTCAGTACCGCTGGAACGCCGGAAGATTTGGCCATATACGTCACGAAATCATGTGATGACCTTCCAACAAGCTGTGTCGCTGGAGCCGACGGACAACCTGCCGGATTAACTGCTGAAACGATTACTTATACTGCCACAGCCGATGAGTCTGTGTATATCATCGTCGATTCCTTCTTTGGAAACGCAAGCGGAGATTTCGACCTCACCGTTGAAGTCAACTAAGCCAAACGAATTGAAGTTAGCCGGCCGTCTGGTCGGTTTTTTTTTGCCCAAGTTTTAGGAGATATCGAGCTCTCCCAATGAAGCTTTTCTTGACATTAGGTCTTCAAAACGGTCTATTCTGCTTTTCGTTCACTTTTAAACGTGTGGCACTAATGACCTTTCGGCTCCTTCTTCTCAGTCTCGTGATCTCCTTTTCTTTGGCATGTAAAAATGGTCAGAGTCAAATGCCCAAGGATCCCTTGGAACGCACCGACGTTTTTGCTTCTCATCTTCCATCTGATGCAGAATCCCTTCTCGTTATTCCAGAAATAAAAGTCTTTCGCGAAAAAGCAAAAAAAGTGAAAAGCAACCTTGGCGATTCCGGGATGGTCGATCAAGTTCAAAAACAATTTCAGAAGTCCTTTGGCATTGA
>JALSKP010000453.1 GCA_026988815.1 Myxococcales bacterium
GCAAAACCCCATTTCCAACTTTGGTGCAAAAAGAACGATCCCCAGACGCCATCTCCCTCGTTTTTGAAAGGAACCAAAAGTGGCGAATGCCCAGAAAAAAAAGGTATTGTTGCTTACTATTCTAGCGCGTGCCCTTTTACAGAATTTTATATTGCTGGTGAATTAAAGGCCTATGCTGAGGCCAAAAAGATACCTTTTAAAGGCATTAAAATTACTTCGAAAAAGGATGCAAAAAAACTCCCCCTCCCGTGGGTGATTAACTCTGTTTTTTATAAGGGAAAGTTTTTTAGTCACGAAATGAAAGTATCGAAGAAGCTCGATACCTTTATTGAAGAGAATGCAAAGGACGATTAGTCCTCTTTTGAAAGACCCTCTACGAAGCGAACCAAAGTGGCCACGCAGTGTCCGGTTCCGCCCTTAGGTCCGAGCGGATCTTCAGACTCGGTAAAAGCTGGGCCTGCGATATCAAGGTGTGCCCAGGCGTCTAGATTCACCCAACGTTTGAGGAAGAGGGCAGCGGTGATTGCACCTCCCCATCTTGGTCCAACATTTTTCATGTCTGCAAAAGGGGTATCGATGAGCTCGTCGAGTCTTTCCGTTAAAGGCATTCTCCAGAGGTCCTCTCCTGATGCATCGCCAGCATATTGCAGTCTGGCGACCAAATCGTCGTCGTTTGAGAAAAGTCCCGTCGTGTACTCGCCGAGCGCAACAACGGCGGCGCCGGTCAGTGTTGCAAGATCGATAAGGGTTTCAACGCCTTGCTCTTGCGCGTAGGCCAATGCATCGGCCAAGATCAAACGTCCCTCTGCATCGGTGTTGTGAATCTCAACCGTTTTTCCGCCATAGCCTCGAAAAATATCGTTCGGTTTGAAGGCATTATTTGCGATTGCATTTTCAGCGCTAGGCACGATGAAATGAACTTCGACATTATCTGGTCTAAGCTCGGCAATGGCCTTAGCAGCGCCAAGTACCGCAGCAGATCCGCCCATATCGCAGTGCATATTCATCATCGATGCACCGGGCTTAATGTTATAACCGCCGGTATCAAAGGTAACGCCTTTTCCAACAAAACCGACAACATGAGTCACTGGGCCCTGGGGTTTATAGGTGAGGTGGATGAGTCGTGGCTGATGGATGCTTCCCTTTCCTACAGCCATAATGAGATTAAACCCTTTTTCTTCGAGTTCTTTTTCGTCAAAGATCTTACATTCAAGATTTCCGAACTTTGCAACTTCTTGAGCGCTTGCGGCGAGGGATTCTGGATAGAGATCATTAGGAGCTAAGTTTACTAAGTCACGGGCGTAGTTGATGGCACCGGCCATGATTTGTGGATGGTCGATTGCTGTCGTTTTGGCGAAAAGAAGTTCAACGTTTTTAACACCATCAAAGGCGTCTTCATCTTTGGTTAGGTATTTGTCAAAATGGTAATTCCCGAGTTCTAGACCTTCGATAATTTCGTCTTCAAATCCGTCCAAAGTGGAAATTGCAATGGTGGTTGCTCTCAACTTTTTCGCGCTTCGAATCGCTAGAACTCCAGCTTTTCGTGCAGACCCTTTTTTGAGATCTGAGTCGGTGCCAACGCCGACAAGGATAATTTTTCCCGTCGGTTTTGAGAGTGCACGAACAACATATTCTTGTCCGATTTTCCCTTTGAATCCTTCCTCGGCCGCAAGCGTTGCGATGTCGAAATCTAGATTGAGATTTGAATAATCGTTTTCGCCTTCTGAGCGTGCCCAAACAAAAAGAATGGCGGAATCGAGTTCTGAAAGTTGACTAAATTTGTACTGCATAGAAATCCTTGAAATTAAACGTAATATTGTCGGCTTCGGAAGACCGAAGCGCCTGTTATAGAAGCTAATAGAATGATAATGGAACAGAAAATAAGGCTTATCCACCACTCCGTCGGAAGGGCTTGGCCAATCGTGATGGCCTCCCAGAATCCGATTTCGGAACTAAATCCTGCAAGCGTTTTGGTGTGGTTTTTGACCGATAAAAACATGATGTTTGGAATGACTGAGAAAAGAACTTCAATCACGACAAAGTAAATAATGTTGGACAAAATACTCGATGCGAAAATCGCACCTAAGGTTGCAAAAATAGTAACATAGGTGGCGATACCAACGGCAGATGCACCGAGAATTCTCGCGAAATTCTCAGTACTTTGTCCCATATCATCGGACTGAAAGAGACAGACCGCAAAGAGCAACGTGAGAGGAACAAGTACAGCGGGAAGGGCAACAGAAATAGCAGCGATTACTTTTCCCAAAAATAAAATAGGTTTTCCAATCGGACGTAGGGTCAAAAAAGTCAGTGTTCTTCCTTCCATCTCATCAACGATTGCAGGC
>JALSKP010000454.1 GCA_026988815.1 Myxococcales bacterium
GTGGGCTGAGGAAGCTCTAGACATCATTTTCGAATAATTTTGGACCCCCATAAGAAACCCTTTTTGGGGATAGATCTAGGCCTGCGTTACATGATGGAGGCCGCTTTTTATTTTAGTATCATGAGCGCCTTCGTAAAATACGCGGGTAAAACCATGCCGGTAGAAATCCTCATCCTGGCTCGAACCGTCATGGCGCTTGTGCTGAGCTATGCGATCATTAAGCGCCAAAAAATAAGTCCCTGGGGCGTGAACAAAAAACTGCTTATGTTGCGTGGATTATTGGGAACCTGCGGTCTGACTTTGCTCTACTACGCGATTACGAAAATGCCGCTCGGTGATGTAACAGTTATTCAATATACCAACCCCGTCTTCGTCGCGATTGGTGCGGCTATCATCCTTAAGGAAAAACTCAATCCCAAAATTTTTATTGCCGCGTTCGTATCGCTCATGGGCGTTGTGATGATCTCCAAGCCGAGCTTTATTTTTTCTTCGGCAGCGGCTCAGGGCCAGTCGAAGGTGGCCTGGATCGCGTTTGCTGGCGCGCTCTTCGCTGCGGCTGCCTATATTTCGGTCAGAAAGCTCGGCGAAAGCGAGCATCCCATCATTATCGTTTTTTGGTTTCCTTTGGTCTCCTTTCCGATATTACTACCCTTCGCGCTGGCGACAAAATTCGTCCCTTCCATCTTTGAATTAGTAATTTTACTTACTATTGGAAGCTTAGCTCAAATCGCGCAAGTAAGAATGACCCAAGGTTTGAAAATGGAACGGGCTGCCAAAGCAATTTCTATCACCTATTTACAAGTCGTCTTTGCATTTATTTGGGGGCTTATTTTCTTTGATGAAATCCCTTCGCTAACGACCCTTATCGGAGGTTTTTCGATTGTCCTCATGATCGTTTGGATTTCTAAAAACAAACATGATCCGATTCCAAAGTAATAATCTTATTTACTATTCATTCAATATAGACGCATCATCACGCCGCCACCGACAACCAGCGTAAAGACCATTGATTTAGTGTGGGTGTAAGTCGACAGGCGAGCTCGTAATGAAAACCCGATATCCTCGGTGAGATCAATTTGAACATCGCTATCGACGAAAATGACCGCACCCGAATTTGCAGAATAAGCCGAATCAACGAAAAGATCGGGACCGCCACCGATGGCAATATCGTATTCTCCGCTTGGGAAATCTCCCCCAAAGGCGATGAATCCGCCGGGAGCTGCGATGAATGGATCTGCGGCGTTCGGGTCTTCTCGAGGTTCAAATTCTTCTAAATCACGATCATCAAACAAAGCCAGATCAAAGAATACGAACTCACCAAGAAAGGCAACACCGGCGCTTAAGCGCAGTGGAGATTTATCCTTGAAAGGGTACACGGTAAAGGTTTGTCCAAGACGAAACATGAGTCCTTCGACGTAGGCGCCGTATTGTAAGGGCGAATTCATGGCTTGAAAAAAATTGAAGGAGTTGTCGCTTTTGAGGAGCTCTTCTTGGAAGGTGAAAAAAAGAAAATCCAAGGCGGCGATAAATGCGGGAAGGCGTAGATCGAAATAGGCGTTATCGCTTTTATAACGTAATCCCGAATCGAAGTAGAAAAAGGGGCGGCCCTGCTTGCTGCTAAAAAGCGCCGATGAAACAAATCCAAGACGTAGGCTAAGACTATCTTTTAGGGGGATCAGGTGAGCTGGAGGCGGAATATCATTGAAGACGGGTTCCGCGGATGCGTTTTGTGCCCCTAAAAAAGAAGCGAATATGATCGCGAAAAAAAACTTCACCCATGTTCTCCAGACAAAGAAAGACGAGCGTAAAAACGCTCGCCTTTCGTCAAACCGCAGCGCCGGTATTGAATCTTAACATTCAATCCCTGGATTCACCAGGTGGGTACCATATGAAGCCAGCCAGTAGTCCCGAAAATCGGGCATTACTTTTTGGCGGCAGTGACGATCCCCGATTTACTATTTAAGGGGATAAATTGTCATATCTCACGAACGCCTCAGAATGATAAATAGAGTTTAGCGCTTTCCAAAAAGAAAACAAAGCAAAAAATAACATCATAAGAAAGCGCAATAAAGTCTATTCATTTTTCCTACCGCGTTTGAAGCGCCAATCCTAATTATCCATCGTTGAAGGTGCGTCTTTCACAAATCTTATCCTCGCCGCATGCTCCGCCTTGGCCAATACAATCTTCCTTTGTCGGGTTTACGTCCCAATCGCAGAACTGTTCGCCAGGACAATCTGTATTTTCGCTGCGGGATTATCCACCCACATGAAGTGCTGTCATAAAACGAGTGGAGAGCCCGGGTATTTCCGTTTTTCTGGATACTGGCTCCTTGTCTTCAATAA
>JALSKP010000455.1 GCA_026988815.1 Myxococcales bacterium
CCGTCAATGCGCGGTCGAGCAAGGAGCGAGCGTCTTGGCCAGAAATACGAGCCAAGGCTGCGACTCCGAGTTTTCGTATGAAAGGATCCGATTTTTCCAACATTGTTTTATAGAGTTCATAATCGCCGTCGAAAGCGTAGAAGGACGCCACGCTCGCCGATAAAGCTTTCAAACGTCTTGTTTTTGCATTGTCGTAAATATCTTTAATACTTTTGTAACTTGTTTTACCTCTTTGATACCGAAAGGCGCGCTTAGAAATTTTATGAATCGTACCCAGAGCGTCTTCACCCTTATCTGTATTCTGCGAGCGATGTGCTGCGTTGAAGAGGTCGCTAAGAACGCTTTTTCCTCCTCTGGCGATCGCTCGCATACGCTCTTGGCGAGTTCGAAGGTCGCCTTCACCCAATGACGCGACGAGCGCTCTTGCTCCAGAAGGTCCTTTTATTCTTCCCAATAATCGGATGAGATCCAAACGTTTTTTATCGGATTTTATATGTCCCTTTTGGTAAAGTTTTATGAGTTCAGGTCCCGATTTGGCATTCGAGGAAAGTAAGGGTTTTAGTAAAGAATAGGAGGCGTCTTTAGTATCTGTTCGCTCAAAAAGTTGCATTAAAATTGGAAGAGCAGTTTCGGAAGGGAGATTCCTGAGAAGAGGAATAACCCGCATTTTATCTTTATTTGAACCTTCTTTGAGTACCTTTGATAGGATCTCGACAAGCTCAAAGCGTAGGGGATAGCTCAGTTGCGCGAGCTTACGGTTCGTCCTCGGATTCTTCGAGGCCAGCAATTTTTGGACTACAATTTCCGCGGCTTCCTTTTTTGTTAGTCCGTGTAGCTCGCTTATCGGGCTCAACTCGGTGATCGCAGTTTCACCCTTCGGCAAGTCCTTGTCGAAAAGTACTGCGGTCAGACAAGAGGAGCGGATGGGTTTGGGAAATGTAAAAATCAAGCCTCCCGATTTTTGCAATTCTTCTAAAGAATAAGTAGGCAAGTTTACCAAGAAACGCGTCCCTTCTGAAAGACTAATGAGTAGGGTTTTGGGCGATAGTTTGGTCTGAAAATCGAGGGGAGAGCCTCCGGCGCCAGGAAAGATTCTCAGGCCGCTTATCTTCAATGCGTCGTTTAAGCGAGCAGTAACGAATTCCCCACGACCACTATCCTTGCTTCCCTCTGACCAAAAGGTTTCCGTTGATCCATCGCCGATTTTGTTCGGGCGTATACGCGTGTTGGCGTTTTCTTTTGATGCTTTTGAACTCGCAAAAGCCCAACGAACAAATCCCGGGAAATTACTCGGTATAAATTGTGTCGGCGAAAGTTTGGCATCCAGACGAATAAGGTCTTTTTCTAAACTTGGGAGGCGGAGCCGATTATGGAAGACCAAATCCCCAGTATCAAAGGTTTGGTAAACACTGAGACGATTTCCGCAAAATATTTTATTGTCTCTGGATTGGATACGGACCAATTCTAATGTGATTCCTTTTCCTTTTTTAGGAGAGGTTTTTCTAAATTGAATATGGTCTCGTCCCTCAAGAATTGAGCTTTGTGTGGTCGCGATAGTTTTCCAAACGCCGCTTTTTTTTATCCACACGAATTGCAATGTTTCGGCATTTTTGGGGGCATCCAATCCAGGAAGTGGACGTGCTTCGAAAATAATAATCGGATGCTTTTCGATGTCCTTGGAGACGATGGTGTAGTCATAATAATTGGCCGAAACCCACTCGGGAATTGCAGCCTCTAAGAGAACGCGTTTCTCCTCCGAACCGGATTGGGCTTCCTTTTTTCGAAGAAGCGCGACTCGCCAGCTCCCCTCGTTTTTTGATACTTTGATCTGAAGCAACTCTTTTTCGACTTTTATGTTTTTGGAAAAGCGAGTGTTGCCTTGAGCACGCAATGGAGGCGCGAGCAATAGAAAGGCGAAGAGGGGAAGAAAAAGGTTTTTCAGGTATGGATGCATTTTATCAATCGAGGGTGGAAAAGTGCGCTCGCGCACGATAGTAAATGGAACGATAACTCTCAAGGCAAGATCATGAAGGAAACACGTTGTATTATTTTAGCGAGTGGTTCTCCGCGGCGCTTAGAATTAATGAAAAGAATTGGATTTATTCCAGACGTTCGTTGTGGCGATGTTGAAGAGCAAATGCAGGACAATGAAACGCCCGTCGATTACACCCGAAGGCTCGCTTTTGAAAAAGCACAAGCTACGCCGGTCGCTCCAGATGAGCAACGATGGATTCTCGCGGCCGATACCATCGTTACGATAGACGGCCAGGTTCTCGAAAAACCGGTCGATGAGGCGGACGCCAAACGGATGCTGGGAATAATGTCTGGACGGACGCACG